>NZ_JBYOKO010000008.1:0-217325 GCF_057799275.1 Chryseobacterium sp. 14P4.3.2 | reverse complement strand
GGCAACTGCCCCGCTTTAAATTTATGCTTTTAAATCTAACTTTAATTCTAGTTCATCGAGCTGTGCATCAGCAATAGAAGCAGGTGCATCGATCATTACATCTCGCCCTGAATTGTTCTTAGGGAATGCAATATAATCTCTGATTACCTCATTTCCATCAAGGATTGCTACCAAACGGTCAAATCCGAATGCTAAACCACCGTGTGGAGGAGCTCCGTATTTGAAGGCATTCATTAAGAATCCAAACTGAGCTTCAGCTTCCTCTCTTGTGAATCCTAACAGGTCAAACATTTTAGACTGTAGCTCTTTATTGAAAATTCTGATAGATCCTCCTCCAATTTCATTTCCGTTAAGAACCATATCATAAGCATTGGCTCTTGCCTTTCCGGGATCAGTTTCTAATAAGTGTATATCTTCTGGTTTTGGAGAAGTGAAAGGGTGGTGCATTGCGTGATAACGTCCACTTTCTTCATCAAATTCCAATAATGGAAAGTCTACTACCCAAAGTGGTGCAAATACATCTCCTTTTCTTAATCCTAAACGATTTCCAAGCTCCATTCTCAATGCAGAAAGCTGAGCTCTTACTTTGCTTTCGTTTCCGGAAAGGATCAGCATCAGGTCTCCTTCTTTAGCTCCGAATTTTTCAATGATCTTAGCTAGATCTTCTTCGTTGTAGAATTTATTCACCGATGAGGTCTTCACTCCGTCATTCTGGAATTTTGCCCAAACCATTCCTGAAGCTCCTACCTGAGGACGTTTTACCCAATCCACAAGCTCATCAATTTGCTTTCTGGTGTATTCTGCACATCCTTCTACATTGATTCCCACAACCAATTCAGCATCGTCAAAGATTTTAAAGTCTTTTCCTTTTACCAGCTCATTAAGCTCTACGAATTCCATTCCGAAACGGATGTCCGGTTTGTCATTTCCATATTTTTTCATCGCATCAGCGAAAGTCATTCTTGGGAAATCTCCGAATTCCTGACCTGTAATGTCCTTAATAAGAGTTTTGGTCATTCCTTCAAAAACATTCATGACATCTTCCTGCTCTACAAAAGCCATTTCACAGTCAATCTGTGTAAATTCCGGTTGTCTGTCAGCTCTTAAATCCTCATCACGGAAACATTTTACAATCTGGAAATATTTATCCATTCCACCTACCATCAAAAGCTGCTTGAAAGTTTGTGGAGACTGTGGCAATGCATAGAATTGTCCCGGATTCATTCTGCTTGGTACTACAAAGTCCCTTGCCCCTTCCGGAGTAGATTTGATCAAAACAGGAGTTTCCACTTCAATGAAGCCTTCATCAGATAAATAATTTCTTACTTTCTGTGCCATTTTATGACGGAAGATCAATTTATCCTTTACCGGGTTCCTTCTGATATCCAGATAACGGTATTTCATTCTTAATTCTTCACCACCATCCGTTTCATCTTCAATGGTGAAAGGAGGAAGTTGAGAATCATTCAGAATCGTTAGTTTCTCTACTAAAATTTCAATTTCTCCAGTTGGAATATTTGGATTTTTACTTACTCTTTCAATTACTTTTCCGGTAGCCTGAATCACAAATTCACGTCCTAATTTCTTAGCCTCTTCCATAAGCTGTGCTGAAGAACGGTCCTGATCAAAAACAAGCTGAGTAATTCCGTATCGATCTCGAAGATCTACCCAAATCATAAATCCTTTATCACGGATAGTCTGTACCCATCCGGATAGTGTAACTTCTTCATTCAGATTTTTCAGAGAAAGCTCTCCGTTGGTGTGTGATCGAAACATAATTATTTGTTTAAAGTTCAATGTTTAAGGTTCAGCCCTGAACCTTATTTTTTTCGTTGGCAAAGATAAGATTTTTGCAGGTTTTATAAATAAAAAAAACTTCCGAAATGGAAGTTTTTGGGTATGGTAATAAGATTTTTTAATCTCTTTTTGCTCCTCTTTCAATCAAATATTGCGCGATCTCCACGTTTTTTGAACTTTCTGCAATTTCAAGAGGAGTCTGGTTTTGACATTTTTTATTAATGTTCACTTTACTGTCCAGCAGAAACTTTACGATAGTTTTTTTTGTTGATAATGTACTGAATCCAAGTGGTGTAAAAGATTCGTTACCTATTGTAAAACATTTGTTGTAATCTCCTGGTGTAAATTGTTTTTTGAATTGTGTTACATCATCAGTATAAATGGCTTTCATTTTTTCCTGTGTCATCTTTTGAGCAGAAAACATATTGGCACATAATAACGCTCCAAATAGAAAGGTGGTAGAGATTATTTTTTTCATAAGGATAATTTTTAAGAATATACAAATCTAAATTAAATTTTATTATCAATTGCTAAGTTTTACTAATAATTGGATTTGTATTTTTGGGTTTAAATAAATTATTGATTGTAAAATGATGAAATATGTTGATTTTTTGAAAAAAGCTTTCAGTGGAGAGGATACAGATTTTACCAAGGTGAATATCAGAAGTGCTGTTTTGCTTTTAGCTATTCCGATGATGCTGGAGATGGCTATGGAATCTGTATTTGCACTAGTTGATCTTTATTTTGTGGGGCATTTGAAAGAAAGTGGTTTTGCTATTCAGACAGTAGGGCTTACGGAGTCTGTACTTTCAATTATGTATTCTATTGCGATCGGAATGAGTATGGCTGCTACAGCTTTAGTGGCAAGAAGGATTGGTGAAAAAAATCCTGAACAGGCTTCCAGAAGTGCTGCACAGGTAGTGTTGGTTTCATTTGTTATAACACTTATTTTAAGCTTGCTGGGAGTAATATATGCTGAAAAAATACTGATTCTGATGGGGGCAACACCCGAAGCTGCTGCTTATGGAAAAGACTTTACAAGAATCATGATGGGAAGCAGTACAATTATTATGCTTTTATTTTTAATCAATGGTATTTTCAGAGGTGCAGGAAATGCAATGATTGCCATGAAAAGTTTATGGATAGCGAATATTGCCAATATTATTCTTTGCCCGATCCTGATCAAGGGTTTAGGACCTGTTCCTGCTTTAGGGCTTACCGGAGCAGCATTAGCAACTACTATAGGAAGAAGTATCGGGGTGATCTATCAGCTGTATCATCTTTTAATAGCAGATACACAGATCCGGATTAAGCTGAATTATTTTAAACCCCATTATGATTTAATCAAATCTATTATAAAAATAGCTACTCCGGGAATATTTCAGTTTGTAATTGCTTCATGCAGCTGGATTTTTCTTGCGGAGCTCGTTGCTACTACCGGAGGCGAAAATGCTTCAGCTGGTTACCAGACTGCATTGAGGCTGATGATGTTTTTTATACTTCCGGCCTGGGGATTGAGTAATGCTGCCTCTACTTTGGTCGGACAGAATATGGGGGCTAATGAAATGGGACGGGCAGAGCAGTCTGTTATGAAAACAGTGAAGTATAATGCGGTCTTTATGTTGATAGTGAGCTTAATCTTTGTTTTTATGGGAAATTTCCTGGTAAGTTTTTTCACCCAAGAGGTTGAAATTAAAGAATTTGCTGAAAATGCACTTCATATAATGAGTACAGGCTTTATTTTCTATGGAATCGGGATGGTGATGATCAATGCATTCAACGGGGCAGGTGACACCTGGACACCAACCTGGGTAAACTTTTTTGGATTTTGGTTATTTCAGATCCCTTTGGCTTATTTTCTTTCCAAGCATTGTGAGATGGGCCCAAAAGGAGTGTTTATCTCAATTCCTGCAGCTGAAGCATTGATTACTGTAATTGCCTTTATTTTGTTTAAAAAAGGGAGATGGAAAACGGTGAAGGTTTAGATGGTGTATATGAAAGATCCCAAAAGCTAAAAAAACTTCCCGAAAGAAGTTTTTCTAATAGGATGTATTGAAATTTTTTATAAAAGCCATCATCATTTATTTTGAATGGAATTATTTCTTGATAAATTTAGAAAAGAATCTTCCTTCTTTATTTTATATTGTTAAAATGTAATTTCCTTTAATAAGTGATGATACATTTATTCCTTTACTTCCATCTGCATTATCTTTAGAGAGTACCAGCCTTCCTTCGGATGAATAAATATTCATTTTACCGGTTGCGTTGAAATTTAAAATATCATCCTCCCGGATCATTATCCCAGAAATATTCTCCGTTTGTAAGAGTTTCTGCTCCTGTTACGGGAAGGATTCCCGTATGAACAATATTTTGAAAGACCTGTCCCCAATTTCCCTGGCTGTCTTTAAGTCGAATTGTAAAAGTATGAAATCCATTAGCAGAAGGAATAAATGATGTATCTTGAAGTACATCTTCTATCACATTATCAAAATTACCGTCCAGGGCTGTTAATGCTATTGTATTTCCTTATCCTGGATCAGTATCCCATTAGTATTCTCTATTAAAATTTTGATTTCAATTTATTTAAAAGAGAAAAGAATAGATATTTTTAATTTAAGTACATTATTTTACAGAAGAGGTTCTCGACTTTGAACAAAATATTTTAGAAACTTTTACGGGTAATTTTTTGATTTTAAATACATATTTTTTAAATTCGTTATAACAACAAAATACTTATTATTATGGGAAAAGGAGACAAGAAGTCCAGAAGAGGAAAAATCAACGCCGGAAGCTATGGGAAAAGAAGACCCAGAAAAGCGTCAAAATCTGTTGTAACTTCTGAAGAAAAAGCTAAAAAGTAAAGTAATAAAAAAGACCGGAGATCATTTCTCCGGTCTTTTTTGTATAAAAATTAAATTAATTATTTTCCAAAAATATTTCCAAGGATACTGCCTAAGCCGCCACTTTGTTGTTGCTGGTTTCCGCTTCCACCAAGTACATTTCCTAGAATATCACTCAGAGGATTTCCTGATGACTGGGATTGTCCATTACCTAAAACACTTCCCAAAATG
This sequence comes from Chryseobacterium sp. 14P4.3.2, assembly GCF_057799275.1. Lineage (NCBI taxonomy): Bacteria > Pseudomonadati > Bacteroidota > Flavobacteriia > Flavobacteriales > Weeksellaceae > Chryseobacterium > Chryseobacterium sp. 14P4.3.2. The sequence goes on along the minus strand of NZ_JBYOKO010000008.1, from coordinate 212,457 downwards.
TCATTTAAAGGACTGGATTGCTGAGTCTGGGCCTGATTCGTGGCATTTCCAAGAATGCCATCTAAAAGTCCTCCTAAACCTCCTGCACCTACATTGTTTTCTTGTTTCTGCTGACCAATATATCCCATAACTACGGGAGCCAGCATGGCTAGAACAGGACCAATTTTATCAATGGAAATTCCTGTATTTTGTGACAGTTGATTTTCTACCGTACTCTTTTGTCCTCCAAAAATATGATCAAGAATAGAACCTCCTTCGGCTTGTCTTGTTTCAATCTGTGAGGCATCATTTAAGATACTTCCATTATGATCTTTATCTAAAGCATTATTTAAAGACTCTGCTTCTTTAGCATCCTGAGACTTGTTTCTAAGATAAGAAATGATCAGAGGGGTAGCTACAGCCAATAGAGCAATTACCTGGTTTCTGCCGATCCCGAATTTGTTTTCAGCCTGTTCAGCAACCTGGTTGCTTGTGTTCCCTGTTAGTAGATCAATTAAACTCATTTTTTGTGTTTGTTAAGGATTAAGTAACCCAAAGCTAACAAAAAATATGCCTTACAAAATCTCTGTACTTCATAATTATTGTTAAAGTTTTCTAATCTGTTCGTTTGTATATCCTTTACTTTTTAGAATCTGTATATACTCAACAGCACTTACTGTCATCCAGTGAATAGGTTCAGGAGCTTCTTTTTTATCAAGTGTAAACTCCAGAATTCCAACGTTGTTGTTCATCCATGGAAGTAAGTAATACTCCAAGCCGCCTTTATATTTTTTATAAGTATCGAATTCTTTGGCTTTTTCAGTAGAAGCTACTATAGTGTAACAAAGAATATAGCCCATGGGAATAAAAAGGCAGACCCACGAAAACTTTCGAAAACTAGCATATTTTACGGAAGACAGACCGTAGCCAATAGCAAGTGCAAAGATAATATTGAAAGGAAGGAAGAAAACATAATTATCTGAAACAGCATAGAATGTTGAAAAACCATACACACATACCGCTCCTACAAAAAAAGTGTAAAACATTTTTTTATTGGATTTAAAGAGTAAAATAACTCCTGCAATTCCAAAAAAAACAAATATATTAAAGTTGTAAATGAGATAAGCCAATGATACAAAAAAATCTCTTAAATACTGTGATGGTGTTTTTTTAAAGGAATCTTCCACCCAGGTTCCCTGGCTTGAGGAGTAAACAGAACTCACAGAAAGACCTTGTAAGATATTCAGGATAAATAAAAATGAAAACAATCCTATAAAAATAAATAAAGAAGGATAAAAATATTTTTTCTCACTTCTGAAATAAAATAGGAAAATAAAGAAAGCGGGAATTAAAAGAATATTCTGAATATGCACCCAGAGGCTAACTCCTAGAAAGAAAGCACTCCAGATAATATACTTTTTTTTATCCTCTGAAAATACTTTTATCATTGAAAAGAAAAAAAGACTGATCCATAATGTATTGTAAGTATACACTTCTATAATCTCAGCATTTCTCCAAAACGAAAAACTGAACCCAAAAACTATAGCGGTACTTAGTGAAACCCATTCAGTTTTAATCAAACTTTTGAGGATGAGGTAAATAACAGTAACTGTTGCGGCTCCTGAAGTTACAACCAGAAACCGACTGGCATCAATAGCATTAAAGCCCGTAAGGAGTTTAATTAATATTGCTGTATTTACATATAAAAAATGGCTTGTTGCATCCGCCACTGTTGCCCATTCTTCTTTTTCCACAGACAATACAAAACCAACGCAGTCGGCAAATGGAATTCTTGAGAAACTTCCTATATAATAAATGCCCCAAAATAGTAAGAATAAAAATAGTACAGATAGATATTTATTCATTCCTAATTCTTTATAATAGGAACATTAGAACATGCTTCTCCGAACATAAGTGATTTTACAACAGGTTTCAGCTGCTCTACCAGTTCTATATAAGCATTTTCAGGAATTTCCTTATCAGAGCAGCCTTTTACCAGTACTCTTTTACCTCTCATATCTCCGAAATCATAAGTCTGTATAGCATTGTGCATCAAAATAACCTCAAGATCCTCACGACTTCCAAAAACAATTTTTTTAGAAACGTCTGTAAGCTTTGCTGTCAGTACAAAATATGCCCAAAGTGGAATTATTGTATCTACAGAATTGTAAATGTATATGTATGAGTCTCTATATTCTTCAGTATCGATTGCTTCCACCTTTTCACGGAAATCTTTCTCCTTAAGGATCATTTCCTGAAAAAGAAAATCTTTAAGATCCACCCCCTTTCTTACCCCTTTTGGAAGCAAGGTAGAAAGGTCAAAATTCACAAGGCCGCTTTCGGCAACTTTATTTCTGATTTCAAATTCTTCTGACATTTTTATCATTATCTTTGGACAAATTTACAAATTAAGATCATATTTATTTTAATTTGTTCTCTATCCTTACCATAGAAACCTCATATAATTCGGAATTATCTATGATTATAGACGGCTATGGTTACACAAACAAATAATAAAAGATTTCGAAAGAAATGAAATACTACATTATTGCAGGAGAAGCTTCAGGTGATTTGCATGGAAGCAATTTGATGAAAGCTTTAAAACAAAAGGATCCCTCTGCCGAATTTAGATTCTGGGGTGGAGACCTAATGACAGCTCAGGGAGGAACATTGGTGAAACATTACAGAGATCTCGCTTTTATGGGATTTCTGGAAGTGGTGATGAATCTGCGGACTATTTTGAATAATATAAAATTCTGCAAAGAAGATATTCAGAACAATAGACCGGATGTTCTTATTCTGGTAGATTATCCCGGTTTTAATTTAAGGATTGCCAGATTTGCTAAAGAGCTGGGAATTAAAGTGGTGTATTATATCTCTCCACAACTTTGGGCCTGGAAAGAAGGGCGTGTAGAGATCATCAAAAAATATGTGGATGAAATGATGGTCATTCTTCCGTTTGAAGAAGATTTTTACAGAAAACACGGTGTTCATTCTCATTTTGTAGGACATCCTTTGTTAGATGCTATCTCTGATCTGAAGGAAATAAGTCCAGAACAGTTTAAGTCTGAAAACGGACTGAACGAAAAAGAAATTATTGCCCTTCTGCCAGGTTCCAGAAAGCAGGAAGTGGAAAAGATGCTTGAAATAATGCTTTCCGTAAGGCCGTATTTTAAAAACTATCAGTTTGTAATTGCCGGAGCGCCAAGCCTGCCCAAAGAGTTTTATCAGAAATATGTAGATGATAATGTCCATTTTGTTTCCAACAAAACTTATGATTTGTTGAGATGTTCAAAGGCTGCACTTGTCACTTCCGGAACTGCTACCTTAGAAACAGCATTGCTGAATATTCCTGAAGTCGTTTGCTACAAAGGAAGTAAAGTATCTTACGCCATTGCCAAAAGGCTGGTTAAAAATATCAATTATATTTCTCTTGTCAATCTGATTATGAATAGAGAGGTAGTAAAGGAGCTGATCCAGGCTGATTTGAGTACAAAGAACCTTGTAGAAGAACTTAATAAAGTGTTAGAAGGCCAAAAAAGAGACCAGGTTCTGAATGATTATAAACTGTTAAGAGAGAACCTAGGAGGAAAAGGGGCTAGTGAGCATGCTGCTGATGTGATTTTAAAAGTTTAATCCGGCTTTGAGAATATAAACTGATTTTTTACCATGAATTACTTTAACCGTTTCTTATTATCTATCATATTAACGTTTTTTTTCTCACACAGTTCTGCACAGAAGAAAGGGAGGGAAAACATTCAGATATTCTATTATGGCTGGTATGGTAATCCTTTAACAGACGGTAGTTACTCCCATTGGAACCATGATATTCTGCCCCATTGGAAAGACCCGAAATGGAATGATCTTGGTCATTATAAAGGAGGCAATGATATCGGAGCTAATTTCTATCCTGCTTTAGGAAATTATAGTTCGAACGATACAAAGATCATTGAAAAGCACATGAAAATGATCAAAGAATCCGGAGTAGGAGTTGTTGTGGTCAGCTGGTTAGGGAAAGATTCCTATACAGATAAAAGCATGGCTCAATATCTGGATATTGCAGATCGTTTTGGTTTAAAAATAGCATTTCATATAGAACCATTCTATAAAAATATCACTGAGCTTAAAGAGCAGCTTTCTTATCTTGTACAGACTTATTCTCATCATCATGCTTTTTATAAAAAGGCAGGTAAACCGTTATATTATGTGTATGACAGCTACAAAATTTCTAAAGAAGAATGGGCGAAACTGCTAGCTGATGATGGAGAGAAAACGGTTAGAAATACAGAGCTTGATGCATTTTATATAGGATTATGGGTAGAAAAGAATGATTCGGCTTTCTTTGATTCATCCGGTTTTGACGGGTTTTATACTTATTTTGCAAGTGAAGGATTTGTGTTCGGAAGTACCGTTTCAAATTGGAATTATCTTGCAGACTTTGCGAAACTGCATAATCTCATTTTTATCCCATGCGTAGGCCCTGGATATTCAGATACCAGAATAAGGCCCTGGAATGAGGCTAATTTTAAAAGCAGAGACAATGGTAAGTATTATGAAAATATGTTCGATGCTGCTATAAAAGTTAAACCCGAATTTATAGGGATCACTTCATTTAATGAATGGCATGAAGGAACCCAGATAGAACCTGCTATTCCTAAAAAAAGTGGGGATTTTACTTATGAAGATTATGGTAAAGATCCTGAATTTTATATTAAAGAAACGAAGCATTTGATGGATAAATTTCTTAAAGAGAAGTAAAGTAAATCTAAAGTTTCTTTTAGGAGTAAATAATCACGCGTTCTATTGGCGTTTTTACAAATAAAACAATATAGTTTCGGTAATTAGGGAGATGATGCTGTGATGATTAATTTCTTACTTTGGTGAGGTAATTGATTGGAATTGAATAAACAGCCTCTACTTATTTTAGTTATATGCTTTATTCTTGGAATATTGTTCCAGGATAAATTTTTATTAGAAGACGGTCGTGTTTATTTTGTGATGATCGCTGGTCTGGTAATTTTACTTGCATTGCTTTTTCATTCTTATTTTTTGCATAAAACAAAAGCACTTATTCTGGGAACCCTGTTCTTTTGTGCAGGAATTATTCTTCATTTCTTTAATACAAATCCGGCAGAACTTAAACCGTTCGGTAAGGAAAAAAGAGTTGTTGTTTTTATGATTACTCAAAAATTAAACTCGACTGAAAAGTATAAGAAATATGAAGGTATAGCACAGCTGGAAAACAAAAGAATTAAATCAGTTTTTTATCTTCCCAAGAATAGCAAGGACCTGGATTTTGTCCACTATTACAAGTCTGAAGTTTTCATTACAAAGCCTTATTCTCCACAATATGATTTCCAGTTTGATTACTCCAAATATCTGAAACGAAAAAATATTCAGTATCAGATTTATCTTTCAAAAGAAATTTTATCTGCAGGACGGAATGATTTGAATATTTCAGATAAGATCCGGCAGCAGAGGTTTGAAGTTCTTAAGAAAATTGATGAGGTGAAAATTTCTGCTACAACCAGAGAGTTTTTAAAAGGAATTATTTTGGCAGACAGAACTGAGATGGATGCTGATACCATACAGGATTTCAATAAGTCCGGGCTTGTTCATTTTTTAGCGATTTCCGGGACTCATATTGTTGTCATTTTCGGAATGGTTTATTTCCTCATGATACGATTGGTTCCTTTACGATTCAGAAGTTATACCGTAATTTTTAGTTTGCTGTTTATTTGGCTCTTTTCAGGATTTATAGGGTTCGGAAATTCAGTATTGCGATCCTGTATTATGCTCAGTGTATATTTTATATACGTATTACTTCAGAGAAAACCCGATATGCTTCATTCATTGGCATTATCAGCGTTTATTATTCTTATTTTGGATACTCAGCAGCTGTTTGAGGTAGGATTTCAGCTGAGTTTTATAGCGGTATTAGGAATATTTTGGCTGAATAAGCCGTTACTGGATCATTTCCCGAAACAGGATACCTATTTGAAAAAACTTGTATTTAATACCATTACAATATCTTTGTCTGCTCAGCTGGCAACGCTCCCGCTCGTACTGTATTATTTTCATCAGTTTTCTTTTATCTCTATCATCGCTAATTTTATCGTTGTCCCTTTTTCGGAAGTAATTATTGTCTTTTCTTTCCTAATGACAACCCTCATTGCTATCGGCTTTGACTTTGAATTAATCAATATTCTCTATGATTTTATTATTCAGATCTTGTTAAAAGTTATACACGAATTTGCGGATGTTGATAAATTCTTTTTTGATGATATATCTGTAAATTTAGTTGAGGTGTTGCTGGCCTCAATAATTGTTTATTTACTGAGACCGGCCGTTCATAAATTTGATTTCAGAAACACAATGAATTTAATAATGGCCGTTTTGATGTTTTTTATGGTAAGAGCCGGATATTGCGCTGTTGAAAATCAGAAAGAAGAAATATTACTGCATGATTCTGGAAGAAATAAAGTTTTATCAGTAAAGACGGGTGGTAAGGTATGCTTCTGGATTTCGGATATGGCAGACCGTGACAAGATTTTACGGTTTATTGTTAAACCTTATTGTTCTTCAAGAAGGGTAGATCGTTTTATAATAAAACCACTCCCAGGGTCTGTGCAGAAAGTAGTTTTTAAAGATCAGATTTATGATATAAAATAAGGTTTTTGTTTTTATATTTTTCCTGTATTTATAAAGTATTATAATCTTATTTAGAAAGATTACAAACTGTCTAATTGTGAGATTTCTCACTTTTCGATATTGTTAACATTTCCTAATTTTGTAGGAAATTCAAATTTAAACTTATATGGCAGGTTTAACGAGTTCTACGATAGGTAGAAAATACGCTATGGCATTATCAGCTATGTTTTTGCTGATTTTTCTTATACTGCATTTGACAACCAATTTGTTATCAGTTCTAAACAAGGATGCATTTAATACAGCATCTGACTTTATGGGCTATAATCCTTTTGTGCAGTTCTTAATGCAGCCTATTCTTGGCTTTGCAGTAATATTCCATTTTGCGATGGGATTTGTACTTGAAATCAAGAATAACAAAGCGCGTCCGGTAAAGTACGCATCAAACAACGCGTCTGTGAATTCTTCATGGATGTCCAGAAATATGATTATTTCCGGAGCTGTTGTGTTGGCTTTCCTGGCGCTTCATTTATATGATTTCTGGTTACATGAAATTAATTACAAGTATGTAGAAGGGCTGGCTCCTGATGCAGAACGTTTCTGGCCGGAACTTCATGAGAAGTTTGCTGACCTTTGGAGAGTGGCTTTATATGTGATCTCTTTTGTTCTATTGGGATTACACTTAGCTCATGGCTTTCAGTCTTCGTTCCAGTCAGTTGGAGCAAGACATCCAAAATATACGCCGGTAATTAAGGCTTTTGGGAAATGGTATTCAATCCTTATTCCTGCAGGATTTATCATCGTTGCAGTTTTTCATTTTGTAACTCAATAATATCAATATACTAGTATGAGTAAATTAGATTCAAGAATTCCGGCGGGTCCTCTTAAAGACAAGTGGAAAAATCATAAAGACCATATGAACCTTGTTGCACCAAACAACAGAGATAAGATTGATATTATTGTTGTTGGTACAGGTTTAGCAGGTGGTTCTGCTGCTGCAACTTTAGCAGAGCAGGGATATAATGTAAAAGCATTTTGCTACCAGGATTCTCCAAGAAGAGCGCACTCTATTGCGGCTCAAGGAGGGATCAACGCAGCTAAAAATTACCAAGGAGACGGTGACTCTACTTACAGATTGTTCTACGATACCATCAAAGGTGGTGACTATAGAGCAAGAGAGGCCAACGTTTACAGATTAGCTGAAGTTTCTGCTAACATTATTGACCAGTGTGTTTCACAGGGGGTTCCTTTTGGAAGAGATTACGGCGGTCAGCTAGACAACCGTTCATTTGGAGGAGTTCAGGTAAAAAGAACGTTCTATGCTAAAGGACAAACAGGTCAGCAGTTATTATTAGGTGCATATTCTTCAATGAGCCGTCAGATTGGTAAGGGTAGAATTAAAATGTACAACCGTCACGAAATGATGGAATTGGTAATTGTAGATGGAAAAGCAAGAGGAATCATCGCAAGAAACCTGGTAACAGGTGAAATCGAAAGACATTCTGCTCACGCTGTTGTTATTGCTTCTGGAGGTTATGGAAACGTATATTTCCTTTCTACCAACGCAATGGGTTCAAACGTTTCTGCAGCTTGGAAAATCCACAAAAAAGGAGCGTATTTTGCAAACCCTTGTTACGTACAGATTCACCCGACTTGTATTCCGGTTCACGGAACGCAGCAGTCTAAACTGACTTTGATGTCTGAATCATTAAGAAACTCAGGAAGAATTTGGGTTCCTAAGAAAATTGAAGACTCAGTTGCGATCAGAGAAGGTAAATTAAGACCTGAAAATATTAAAGAAGAAGATAGAGATTATTATTTAGAGAGAAGATATCCTGCATTCGGAAACTTAGTGCCTAGAGACGTTGCATCTAGAGCGGGTAAAGAAAGATGTGATGCTGGATTCGGAATCGAGAATAATGAAACGAAAGAAGGTGTTTACTTAGATTTCTCTACAGAAATCATTAAAAAAGGTAAAGAAGCCGCTATCGAAAAACATATTCACAATCCTACAGATCAGCAGATCTATGATTTAGGAAAAGCTTGGATCGAGGAGAAATACGGTAACTTATTCGTAATGTACGAAAAGATTACTGCTGATGATCCTTATAAGACTCCAATGAAGATTTATCCTGCAGTTCACTATACAATGGGTGGTGTATGGGTTGATTATAATCTTCAGTCTACAATTCCAGGATGTTTCGTAATTGGTGAAGCTAATTTCTCTGATCACGGAGCAAACAGATTGGGAGCTTCTGCTTTGATGCAAGGTTTGGCAGACGGATATTTCGTACTTCCCTACACGATTGCAGATTACCTTTCAGCGGACATCAGAACAGGTACAATTCCTACAAACTCTGAAGATTTTGATAAAGCTGAAAAAGAAATTAAAGATAAAGTTGATTTCTTCTTAAATAATAAAGGAACTTATTCAGTAGATCATTTCCACAAAAAATTAGGACACATCATGTGGAATAAGGTAGGAATGGGAAGAACTCCTGAAGGTTTGAAAGAAGCTATTGCTGAAATTGCTCAGGTGAAAAAAGAATTCTGGGCAGACGTGAAAGTTCCTGGTGATGCCGATGGAATGAACACTGAGCTTGAAAAAGCATTCAGAGTGGCAGATTTTATTGAGCTTGGACAATTGATGGCTATCGATGCTTTACACAGAAACGAATCTTGTGGTGGACACTTCAGGGAAGATCATGCTACTTCAGAAGGTGAGGCAGAAAGAGATGATGTTAACTTTAAATATGTTGGAGCTTGGGAATATCAAACAGATGATATCACAACAGAAGTTCTGCATAAAGAAGACTTGATCTACGAAAACATTGAAGTTAAAGCAAGAAGTTACAAATAATCTCCAACCTATAAAAAAATAATTATGAGTGCAAAAAAAGGCCTTCATCTTACCCTAAAAATTTGGAGACAAAAAAATAGCAAAACTAAAGGTCAGTTCGAGACCTACAAAATATCAGATGTTTCTACAGATTCTTCTTTCTTAGAGATGTTAGATATTTTGAACGAAAATATTATTAACGAGGGAAAGGAACCTATCGCTTTCGATCACGACTGTCGTGAAGGAATCTGCGGAATGTGTTCTCTTTACATCAATGGTAGAGCACACGGCCCGGATACAGGTATTACAACTTGTCAGCTTCACATGAGAATGTTCAAAGACGGTGAAACTATCGTTATTGAACCTTGGAGAAGTGCTGCTTTCCCTGTTATTAAAGACTTAATGGTAGACAGAAGCGCATTCGACAGAGTAATGGCTGCAGGAGGTTTTATTTCTGTAAATACTTCTGGTAATACGTTGGATGCTAACGCAATTCCAGTTCCTAAAGAAGATGCAGACAAGGCAATGGATGCTGCTGCTTGTATCGGATGTGGAGCTTGTGTAGCGACGTGTAAAAACGGATCTGCAATGCTATTTGTGGGAGCAAAAGTTTCTCAGTTTGCTTTACTTCCTCAAGGTAGAGTAGAAGCTAAGAGAAGAGTTCTGAACATGGTGAAAGCTATGGACGAAGAAGGATTCGGAAACTGTTCAAATACTGGAGCATGTGAAATTGAATGTCCTAAAGGTATTTCTCTTGAGAATATCGCAAGAATGAACAGAGAGTACATGGCTGCTTTTGTAGATCAAGGATAGAATTGATTCAAATACATAAAAAATCGCCTTCATTTTGGAGGCGATTTTTTTTATGGAGGTTGATTACCTGTTAAAGTTTGTTAACTTATTAATAAGCTTTAGCATTCTTTTATTTAATAAGTATATATTTGGAGGGCATTTGAATTGTTCTAAAGAAATTTTTCATGTGCTTTTTAAAGGTGAAAATGTATTTAAAACATCACCTTTGATCGGTCCTAATAAAATTTTTAAAAAAAATAACCAGTGTGAATTAAGAAGCCCTAAAAAGCTTATTTTTGTATAATATTAAAATTGAAATGAAAAAATATCTTTTATTGTTTATCATCGCGATTTTCGTGATGTCTTGTTCAAAAAAAGTAGAGGTAAAAGGAAAAATTACTGGAAGTTCACCATTAGAAAGAATTGAATTTGTTGAAGCTTCAGGAGTAGGAACCTTGCCTTTGATTAATATAGGCTTAGATAAAGACGGCAACTTTTCAGGAAGCTTTGAAGCTCCAAAAGATGGTATGTACGTGATCAATTATGCAAACAAGCAAAACCTTATCTACCTTGAAGGAGGTCAAAAGGTTAATATTTCCGGAAATGCAATGACTTTTCCTAATGAATACGTGATTACCGGAGATGCTAAAAAGAATAATGATTTCCTTACAGCAAGTCAGAAGTTTCTGGGAGAATATGGTACTAAAGTTAATTTAGGAGCATTAATGAGCGGAGACGAGGCAGCATTTGTAAAAGGAATGCAAAAAGTGGAAGCTGACATTAATAAGAATATAGATGACCTTGCTCAGAAAAATAACCCAAGCAAAGGACTTTTAGCATGGAAAAAGAACGATGCTAAAGTAACTATTCTGAACCTGCTTGCTAACTATGAAATGTCACATGGTCCAATGTCTGGAAACCCATCTTACAAAGCTTCTAAAGCTTTTAAAGATTACGAAACAAAACTGGATGATGACAAAGATGCAATGGTTAAAGCTATTCCTCTTTACAGACAGTACCTGCTTGTAAAAATGACTCCCGATTTTCAAAAATACGCGGAAGCTAACAGCAAAGGGAAAACAGGAATTACCACTTCAGAGATGTTTGCTCAGTATTTGAAAACTAAGAAAGATCTGTCACAAACTGCAAAAGACTATCTTTTGGCATTTGTAATGGCTCAGGCTGATATTCACCCAACAACTCCTGCAGCGAACATTGATAAAATTAAAAAAATCATTGATACAGATATTAAAGATGCTACCATTAAAAGTGACCTGTTAAAAATGCAGGTAGCTATTACAGGACTTAAAATTGGAGATGCAGCTCCTGAAGCACCTTTGGTAAAACAAGATGGAAAGGCGTATAACCTTTCTGAAAACAAAGGGAAGCCTTATATGTTATTCTTCTACGCTTCATGGAATCCTTATATTGGTGAAGCTACAGTACCTGTTTTAAAAGAAGTAGTTAACTTCTATAAATCTAAAATGAACTTTGTATTCGTAAATGTTGACGATACTAAAGATCAGTTCATCAAAACAAGTAATTCTTTACTGAAAGGAATTCAGGGAGTAAACGTATATGGTGAAAAAGGAATGGAATCTGAGATTGCTAAGAAATATGGTGTTTACGGATTTAAATTACCTTGCTTTGTAATCGTTGATAAAGACGGGAAGATTGCCAGCAGATCTTTTGTGAACTTAGGTGAGCAGGAATTGGTGGTTATCCTTGATAAATTAACCGGTCTTTCAGCGCCAAAAGTAGAGCCGAATATGCAGCAGATGCCACAGCAATTGCAAATTGATCCTTCTGCACAACAGCAGGCTCCACAGCCAGCAAATCCTCAACCTGCTAAAGCAAAATAATAAACTTTAACATAGTATAGAGACCTTATCTTCGGATAAGGTTTTTTTTATTGTATTTTTGCAAAATGGAACCGAAAGGTTTCGTATTAGAAAAATAGAATTTATAGAATGAGAAAGAAGAAAGATATTATTCTTGAAAATATTAAGCTGTTAAATGCCGGAGCAAAAGGAGTCGCTATTGGTAAAACGGAAGACGGTAAAACAGTATTGGTTTCAGGAGCCATTCCTGGGGATATTGTAAATGTCAGAGTGAAAAAAGCTAAAGCCAAATATTATGAAGGAGTAGCAGAAGTTGTTTTGGTAAAGTCTCCTTTTAGAGTAGAGGCTAAATGTATTCATTTTGGCACTTGTGGAGGATGTAAGTGGCAGAATATGAGTTATGAAAAGCAACTTGACTTTAAACAGGAAGAAGTATATAATAATATCAAAAGAATCGGAGGTATTGATGATTTTGAAACCGTACCCATTTTAGGTTCTAAAGAACAGTATTTTTATAGAAATAAAATGGAGTTCTCTTTCTCCAATGCAAGATGGCTTACCCAGTATGAAATCAGTTCCGAAGAAAACTTTGGGAGTAAAGATGCTTTAGGATTTCATATTCCGGGAATGTGGAGTAAGATTCTTGATCTTAAAGAATGTTTCCTGCAGGAAGATCCTTCCAATGCAATAAGGCTGGCTGTAAAAGAATATAGCGTTAACAACGGACTTGATTTCTTTGATGTGAGAAACCATGCAGGGTTTTTAAGAACCCTAATGATGAGACAGAACTCTAAAGGTGAATGGATGGTACTTTTCCAGCTTTACAGAGAAGAGAAAGAAAACAGAGAAAAACTTTTTGAATTCCTGTTGGAGAAATTTCCGCAGATCAAAACATTGGTATATGCTATCAATCCAAAATCTAACGACTCTATCTACGATCTGAACATCAATGTTTACTTTGGAGAAGGATACCTGATGGAAGAAATGGATGGCCTTAAATTTAAAATAGGACCTAAATCTTTCTTTCAAACCAATTATAAACAAGCTCTGGAATTGTATAGAAAAACGTTGGAGTTTGCAGATCTGAAAGGAGATGAAGTTGTATATGACCTTTATACAGGAACCGGAACCATAGCACAGTATGTGGCTAGAAATGCAAAACAGGTAATAGGAATAGAATCTGTACAGGAAGCAATAGATGCTGCCATTGAGCATGCTGAATTAAACGGTCTTACCAATACAACGTTCTATTGTGGAGATATGAAAAATGTCTTTAATGATGAGTTCTTAGAAAATCATCCAAAGGCAGACGTCTTAATCACTGACCCTCCAAGAGATGGAATGCATCAGAAAGTAGTAGAACAGATTTTAAAACTGGCACCGGAAAAAGTGGTATATGTAAGTTGTAATTCTGCTACACAGGCAAGAGATCTTGCATTAATGAAAGAACATTATACGCTGGTTAAAATATTACCTGTAGATATGTTTCCTCAGACCCACCATGTAGAGAACATTGCGTTATTGGTAAAAAAATAAAAAATTATTTAAATTTGAATTTCAAATCTTAATATGAAACGCCAGTTCCATCTGACTAAATAAAAATATAAAAATATACAGATGAAATATTTTAAATTTCTTATCATAATATGCTTTTTAGGAACGCTTTTTTCCTGTGGAGGAGAGGATGATATTTGCGAAAGTGGAGAAGGTACCCCGAGAATGAAAGTCGCATTCAGATCTGCAGATTCGGATAAGCCAAAAACACTGGATTCACTATACGTGGCAGTGGATTATGGTTCCGGAAAAGTTGATTTGGGGAGGCTTGTGAAAATTGACTCAAGGCTTATTCCTTTAAGAGTAGACGATTCTCCTTACACTGATGTGTATTTTAAACTGACAATTAAAGGAGCTGAATCTAAAGTAAGAATCAACTATACTACAAAGTCGAGTTATGTATCTCCCGGTTGTGGTATTAAGAAGTATTATGAAAATTTAAAATCAGAATTAATAACCCCAAATCCCGTTCTTAAGCTGGAAGACGGACTAAATCAAATAGAGAATGAAGACAAGACTAATCTTTACCTTGTTTTTTAGTTTATTAGGAATAATAAGCTGGGCACAGGATAAAAAAGGAGAAGAAAAAAAGGAGCATACTAAATATGAACCCAATTTTATGGTTGGTCTTGATGCCTTGAATACAGGGATGGGATTTTTCTCAGACAGAAAGCTGTATCAGGGATTCATTTCTTCAAAAATTAGAGGAAATGTTCATGCTGTCGCAGAAGCAGGTTTCGAGAAGAATATATATCAGAAGAATGGTTATGACGCCAAAGTAAATGGTCCCTTTGTAAAATTGGGGGGATTCTATATGTTGGCAAAAGATGCAGAAAATGAATTCAACGGTTTTTATGCGGGAGGAAAAGTGGCCGGATCATTCTATAAGCAGGAATATATGGCAGTGCCTGTTCGTGGATTTGGAGGAAGTAGTTCTTCTGAAACTTTTCCCTCATCATCTCAGTCATCTTTTTGGCTGGAAGGCACATTGGGAGGAAGAGTGCAGCTGTTTACTTCCAATTTCTATATTGATGTGAATCTCCAGCCGAGATATTTGATGTATACATCCAAGCAGGATGATATCTATCCGATGATTGTACCAGGCTTTGGGAAAAGCTCTTCAAAGTTCAATATGGGATTTGCATGGAATATTGCGTATAAATTTTAGAAATAAAAAAGATTTGCTTTTAAAGTATATAAAACACAAACTGTAGAACGTTCTACAGTTTGTGTTTTTTTTAATAAACATAAGTGTTGAATGTATTTTATTAAAAAATATTGAATCATTTGTTAACATAATGTTTAAAATAGCTATATTTGGCAAAAATTATAATTGTATTTTAATTTATGAAAAGAGTATTTACTGCCTTAATTTGTAGTTTGATAGGTATTTCTGCGACTGCACAGTGGACACCTACCAGCGCTAAAGTAGATAGCCGAAAAAGGCCAACAGATGTTAAAACCAGTACTGTCGTGTCATATTTCAAATTGGACCTAAATCAATTAAGATCCAAATTGAAAGACGCACAGGAAATGGGAAGAAATGCTAAACCTATTGTTGTTTCAATCCCTACTTTGGACGGGAAAGTTAAAAATTTCAATGTTTATAGTTTTCCTGTTGTTGTGAAAGAACTTGCTGATCAATATGAGCTAGGTTCTTATGTAGGAACTGCAATTGATGATCCTACTCAGAGTATTAGATTCTCTGTGGCACCAAATGATTTTCAATCAATGTTGTTTAACAATGGAAATTATGAATTTATTGAACCAGTAGATAAATCAACAGGATTATATTCTGTACATCCTAAAACTGCAAAATCAGGTGACAAGGCTTTTGTATGTAGTACTGCAGAAGCTCCTTCTTCTGTAAAACAAATTGATAACCTGCTTAAAAGAGGTAAATCTTTTTCAAATCAATTGGGTAATACTGCTGTAGGTAATACAAATAAGAGTTACGATAAGCAATACAGAACATTAAGATTAGCAATGTCTGTTACAGGTGAATATACTCAGTTTTTTGGAGGTGTTGCGGGAGCTTTAGCTCAAATTAATGCTACAATAACAAGAGTGAATTTTGTTTTTGAAAAAGATTTTGCATTGCATTTAAATGTATTAAATTATCCGGCTCTTATTTATCCGAATCCTGCATCTGATCCTTATGCGACAGTTACGAACGCGAGTCAGCCACCATCTTCTTGGAATACTTCGCTTCGTGATGTTTTGGCATCCCAAGTAGGGCAGGCAAATTATGATATAGGTCATTTATTTGGGGCTTCAGGAGGTGGAGGAAATGCAGGGTGTATAGGTTGTGTTTGTTTAGATCCTCTTCCTACTGGTTATGATCAGGTAGTAGGCTATGGCAAAGGATCGGGAATCACTTCACCGCTTACAGGAAGTGTAAACCCAACTCTTGCTGCGCCGCCATCAGGTGATACATTTGATATTGATTTTGTTGCTCATGAAATGGGCCATCAATTGGGAGCAACTCACACTTTTGCACAGACTTTGGAAACTTATGGTACCAATATGGAACCTGGTTCTGGATCTACAATTATGGGGTACGCAGGTATTACAGGTGCTACTACAGATGTTCAAGCGCACTCAGATCCATATTTTCACGTAGTAAGTATAGATCAAATCCAAGATAATCTGATAGATAAAACTTGTGATGTAGAAACTCCAATTGTAAATAATCCTCCAGTGATTACAAGTATGGCAGATGTTACGATTCCAAAAGGCACTGCATTTGTATTGACGGCTTCGGCTACGGATCCCGAAAATGATCCTATGACTTATACTTGGGAAGAAGTAGACAACGCAAGTGTTACTATTAATAAGACTAATTT
Source organism: Chryseobacterium sp. 14P4.3.2 (assembly GCF_057799275.1). Taxonomy (NCBI): domain Bacteria; kingdom Pseudomonadati; phylum Bacteroidota; class Flavobacteriia; order Flavobacteriales; family Weeksellaceae; genus Chryseobacterium; species Chryseobacterium sp. 14P4.3.2. Next base: position 195,958 of record NZ_JBYOKO010000008.1, on the reverse strand, counting down.
GGGATCAACTTTGACAGGAGCTACTTTCAGGTCGTTAACACCAACGACAAGTCCTACTCGTTATTTTCCTAAGTTAGAATCTGTATTAAATGGATATTTAGACAATAGCAATAATACTTGGGAATCAGTTTCAAAAGTTGCAAGAACAACAAATTTTGCAGTGACTGTAAGGGACAATAATCCAAACCCGGCTCAGCAACAAGCAGATTATGATATTCAAAAAGTTATTGTTGGGAATGATGGACCTTTCAAAGTAAATACTCAGTACTTAAACGGTGGTACTACAAATGTATTAGAATGGGCTGTTGCCAATACAGTTGCTGCTCCATATAATGTAGCGAATGTTAAAATTGACTATACTACAAATAATGGAACTTCTTGGGTTACGTTAGCCGATTCTACTCCTAATGATGGTACTGAAAGTTTTACTTTCCCTGCATCTTTAAATGGGCAGTTAATCAAGTTAAGAGTTTCATCTATTAATAATGTATTCTATGCAATAGGACAAATTAATGTAATGGCATTTTCTGCATGTGATGGTTCTGCTCCTTCAGGAGTGGCAGCAAGTAATATTACCTTAAACGGAGCTACTGTAAGTTGGACACCAGTTTTAAATGCTACTTATATTATTAATTACAGAAAAACAGGGCAGACAACTTGGATACAAACAACCTCTAATACACCTACTGTGACATTGTCTGGCTTAGCTGATGGAACAAGCTATGAAGTTCAAGTAGCAGCTGTTTGTTCTGGAACTGCAGGAACATTCTCAAATCCAATAACTTTCGTAACTACAGCAGTAACGTATTGTACAGCAGCAAGTGATAGTGGACAGTATAATTATATTTCTAATGTTACATTAGGTACAGTAAACAATACAACAGTAGGAACAACATATTCAGACTTTACAACAAATCCGATATTACAAGCTACTTTGCAAGCAAATAGTTCAAATACAATCAGTGTTTCTATTACTACAACAATTAGTGGTGCTGCAAATAATGGAATGGCTGCATGGATCGATTACAATAAAAATGGTCTTTTTGAAGCTAATGAAAGAGTTTTAAATATGGTTGGAACAGCTTTACCAGTTGGAGCTACTCCAAAAACTGCAACGTTTACTGTTCCATCTACGGCGGTGACAAATTCTCCATTAAGAATGAGAGTCGTTACAGTTTTACTTAACGCGGCAAGTATTGGTGCTACTATACCAGATTCTTTTGCATGTGGATCGTTTTATAATGGAGAAGTGGAAGACTATAACGTAGTTATTGCAGATAACCTTGCAACTGCTGAAACTAGTGTGAAGAACAACGGTATTCAGATCTATCCAAACCCTGTAAGTGATATTCTAAATGTAACTAAAGTTTCGGATAAAGCGACTTATAAAATTTATAGTGCCGTCGGACAATTAGTAGATAGTGGAAATATCAATAATGGAAAAGTTAATGTTTCAACTTTAATTAAAGGTGGATACGTTATTACGATAGATGAGAAGGGCGCAGAGCAATTCAAATCTAAATTCATCAAAAAATAGAGTTAACTCTTAAATATTAGTAAATCCCCGGGACTTCCCGGGGATTTCTTTATTTAAAGCATAAGTGAATAAATTGTTTGATTTTTACAAAAAAAATCTAAAAGCACCTGTAAATTAATAATAAAAAATGATTAGATTTGTATGATTAACATTATAATGAAAACATTATGAAGAAACTCTTTACCTCTTTAATTCTGTTTCTCTGTTTGATTTGTACAGGCTTTGTATCCAAAGTCTCGGCTCAGGCAGGTCAGATCGGGACAGGAACAGGTACCTCTGTGTACCTCCCCATACGTTCCTACTACGGGTATAGCTACTCTCAGCAGATTTATACCGCTGCTGAAGTTACTGCTGCCATAGGTACATCTACCTATATCACATCCGTAAAATTTTATGTGAATACAGCTGTTCCCTCCCAGGATGTCTATAAGGATTGGGTAGTGTATATGGGAAATACAACCCAAACCGCTTTTGCATCCAATACCAACTGGGTTCCGTTTAGTTCTCTGACTCAGGTTTATTCCGGAGATTTACCCACTCTGACCAATGGAAACTGGGTGACTTTGCAATTAACCACTCCCTTTCAGTGGAATGGTACAGATAATCTTGTAATTGCTGTTAATGAAAAAACTCCGGGTTATTCAGATTCACCAGGTGTAGCTTGGGGATCTTACAATGTAACGGGAGGAAACAGAGGGATGGTTTATTATGAGGATACTGTCAATCCCAATCCTGCATCACCTCCTGTAGCAAAAGATGTACTAGCCAGTATTCCAAGAGTACAGCTGGTAAGTTATCTTTTGACTGCTTGTACAACAGCTCCTCCTGCTAATATTGCAGTAAGTAATTTAACAGCTACTACTGCGAATGTTACCTGGAATGCAGCTACAGGAGGTACTTATATTGTTAGATACAGACCTGTAGCAGGAGGACCATGGGTAACTATTAATGTACCGGGAACCCTTACAGGCAGCCAGGCATTGGCAGGGTTGATAGAACAGACTCAATATGAAGTTCAGGTAGCCACCATCTGTGGAGGTACTACAGGAGCATTCTCTTCTAGTGTAAACTTTACTACACCAGCTATTACATATTGTACTGCGGCTTCTACAAGTTCAATTATAGACGGATATATCAGCCAGGTTGCGGTGACGGGATTAGGTGCTCCTTCTATGGTAAGTAACTCAAACTTTAGTAATTATACAGATTATAGCACAGATCCCACAAGACTGGTTACTCTGGTAAGAGGTAATACAGCTACGGTTAGTGTTGCTAAAACATGGCCGGATTATCAATGGGGATTTGGAACAGCGGTTTGGATTGACTTTAACCGAAATGGTGTTTTTGAAGCCAGTGAAAGAGTATTAAACTCTGCAAGTAGTACAACAACTCCTGTTACAGCTACTTTTACCGTACCGGGAACTGCTTATAGTGGAAACCTTACAACAAAGATGAGAGTTGCTTTAGCAGAAAGTGTAACCCCTGGTGCTTGTGGAACTTTCTCTTATGGTGAAGTAGAAGATTATGCTGTGAGGCTGATTGATCTGTCTGCTTGTACAGCAGCACCTCCTGCCAATATCTCAGTGAATAACATATCACCTACCTCAGCTAATGTTACCTGGACCTCAGCAACGAATGCTACTTATATAGTAAGATACAAACCTGTAACTGCAGGAACTTGGTTATCAGTGAATGTCAATACACTGCTGGCAAGTAATGTTTTGCTTAACAATTTACTGGAACAGACTCAGTATGAAGTACAGATAGCTACTGTATGTGGAGGCACTACAGGAGCGTATTCATCCAGTGTACTCTTTACTACCCCTGCTATTACTTACTGTACAGCGGGGCCTACAAGTACTACTTCAACCGGGTATATTAATAATGTAACCGTTACTCCAACAAATACACCTATTATGGTGAGTGATTCAGGGTCAGATGGTTATAAAGATTATACCACAGATCCTACAAGGGTCATTATAATGGAAAGAGGTTCTACTACTAATAAAATTTCTGTAAACAAATACTGGCCGGCTTCTGCTACTTCTTATAGCGTGGCTGCATGGGTAGATTTTAACAGAAACGGTACTTTTGAAATAAGTGAAAGAATACTGAATACTACCTATAATACAACAACTCCGGTAACTGCAAATTTCGTTGTACCTACAACAGTAAGTGGGCTTGTTTATACAGGTACTCTTCCTACCCGTATGCGTGTTGTCATGAGATATTATGATACCGCTAATGCTTGTGGATCATTTACACAGGGAGAAGTTGAAGACTATGCTGTGAAGTTTGTAGATTCTCAAACTTGTACAACTGCTGCTCCAACAAATATTACAGTGAATAGCGTTACTGCTACTACAGCTACAGTATCATGGGTTTCAACAGTTGGTGGAACATATACAATTAGATATAGAGTAGCACCTAGTGGTACATGGCAGACCATTACAGTACCTGCAGGTCAGAATTTCTATACCATTACTGGTCTTACTGAGCAGACTAACTATGAAGTTCAGATTTCTACGAAATGCGGTACTTCTACAGGAGGGTACTCTTCATCAGTAACATTCACAACACCGCCATTAAGTTACTGTCCGATGACAGGTACCGGAACTAACGATCATATTTCAAATGTAACCGTTACTTCTTCAAACCTGGGAGTTCCTGTGATGAATAATACTTCAGTGCAAACGAATTATATCAGTTACGCAACCCCTCAGACACTTATTACTTTAGATGTTAATTCTCAAAATAATAAAATCTCTGTAGCAAAAGGTTGGACTGGTTCTACAGGAAATGACGCTGTAACAGCATGGATTGATTTTGACAGAAACGGACAATTTACAGATGCAGAAAAAATTCTGGTTTCTGCTGCAAGTACAGCTACTCCTGTTACTGCTACATTCTCTGTTCCTTCAACTGCTTATACTGGTGCACTTACAACTACAATGAGAGTTGTCTTGAAACGTACAAGTGCTCCTGTTATGTGCCAAAATGCAATAGACGGAGAAGTAGAAGACTATAAGGTGAAAATAAGACCATGTAGCAATGCTACTCCAAATGCTCCTACATTTGTAGCTACACACACTTCTGTTACAGTTAATATTACAGGGGCAGGGGTAAGCTACGTTGTGAGATACAGAGTTCAGGGAACTACAGCATGGACTCAGGTGTATGCTTCTACACTGTTAGCAAATATTCCACTTATAATCAATGGATTGACGCCAGCTACAACTTATGAAGTTGAAATTGCAGCGATTTGCGGAGATGTGGTAGGAACTGCTACTGCAATAAAAACATTCACTACAAGATGTGACCCAACGCCTCCAAGTGTTACAGTTACTAATATTACCCCAACCACTGCATTGGTTACATGGAACCCAACTGTACCAAGTGCTACCTACTATATGCAATGGAGAAAAGTAGGGACTACAACATGGAATAATGTTAATCTTCCTGCTCCTCCTACCAATACATATGTACTAGGAAGTGTGACTCCTTTAGAGCCATATACAACGTATGAAGTGCAGATTGCTAATAAGTGTAACGGAGAAACAACGATGAATCCATATTCAAATCCGAAAGTATTTACTACGGAAAGAATATGCCAGCTTCCTCCTCCTGGTTTAACGATTACCCAATTGTTACCAACATCAGCGGAAGTTAAGTGGGATCCGTTCCCGGGAGCGACCTATCTTCTTAGATACAGAAAAGTAGGTATTCCTAGCTGGACTGAAGTTCCATCATTAGTTAATAATTTAGTATTAACAGGTCTTACTGAACTGACAAAATATGAAATGCAGGTTGTAAATATCTGTAGTGGTACACCTGGAACTTATACTCCTCCATACTACTTTACAACTCCTACTGTGGTGTATTGTAAAATGGCTTCAGGAAGTTCAACAGGAGAACATATTTCTAAAGTTACAGTTAAGCCGAATGGTAAAAAGACTATGGAAAATGAATCAGGAGCATCAACTTATACAGATTATACAGGCGTTCCTAAGACTTTCATAGAATTGATTCAAGGATCTACAGATAATGAAATCATTATTGAGAAGAAATGGACTGGAAATACCTACAATGAAGGAATTGCAGTATGGATCGACTTCAACAGAAATGGAGAGTTTGATATCAATGAAAGAGTATTTACTTCACCTCCAAATACTACAAGCCCGGTATCAGGGAAATTCAATGTTCCTGTGGATGCCTTTGTAAGTATGACTGATTACAAATATGTTGTAATGAGAGTCGCAATGGAGAGAGATGGTATTCCAGTGAATTGTATCGGCTTCAAAAACGGAGAGGTTGAAGACTATACGGTAAGAATTTCTAAACCGGTAGTTGCTAATCCTCTTGATCAGACTGACATTATGATTTATCCTAACCCGGTAAGCTCAGTATTGTTTGTGAAAAATATTAGCAAAAGAGCTAAATATAAAATCTACAATTCAGCAGGGCAGGTAATCGCAGATGGTATCCTATTAAATAACCAAATCAACGTAAGCAGATTGATTAACGGTGTTTATGTAATAGATATCGATGATAATGGTAAAACTGTTCAAAAGAAATTTATTAAAGAATAATAGCTAAATTTCACATAGAATAAGCCTCCGGAAACGGAGGCTTTTTTTTTGCTCTATGAAAAATTTTTGATAGTAGCTTATGTGATTGAAATAAAAGAGATAGAATAAAATATCTTCCACTTTATTCTTTGCTCTGTCATCCATTCAAATAGGATCTGTAAATGAGTAATAAAGCATCCTGTTAAGGCTATACGTAGTCTTTTTTATTATGGTTGAGGGTTGACAGAAAACTTTTTATACGATCTAAAAGCTGGGATAAAGTGTACTCTTTCTGGACAGAAAAAGAGGCTTTCCTTTTAGGGTAGCCTCTTTTATTTATTCAATACTAAAGATTACTTTTTCAGTCTGTTCCTTTAGTTCCTCCAGATTAGTGTTATTGTAGATAATGCAATCCGCCATTTTGATTTTGTCTCTTTCTGACATTTGTTTTTCCATGACAGCTTCTACTTCACGGTAGGTCTTATGATCCCTGTCCATGACTCTCTTAGTTCTGATGTTATCTTCAGCAGTTACCAAAAGAGATTTATAACATTGTCTGTTGAGTTTTAATTCAAATAACAATGCTGTTTCTTTGAAAATTAAATATTTAGTCTGCTTTTTCACCCAATTTTCAAAATCAATTCGCACTGCCGGATGGATGATTTCATTTAATTGGTGAAGAAGATCTTTATTATTAAAAACGTTTTCTGCAACAAATTTTCTGTCGTAAAGGCCGTCTTTATCATAAGCCTTTTCTCCTAGCAGTTCTTTAATTTTGACCTTTAAGTCTTCACTCTCATTGACGATGGCTTTTGCCCGGTCATCAGAATAGTAAACCGGAAAACCGAATTCCTCAATAAAATGAGCTACTGTAGTCTTTCCAGAACCAATTCCACCTGTTAATCCTATGATCTTGGGTTCCGGTTCCGCTTGCTGTGTTTCAGAATGCAATTCCTCCATATTTAAAAATTAATATCCAAAAACATCATTAAAGCTGAAAGTCTCATCAAGTCTTACCCCTTTTTCAGTCATTTTAAGACTTGCCAGCTCGTGGTGAGCATCATGTTCAAAGAAAAGTAAATATTCATTATCTATACATTGTTTTAGAAACTTACCTTTCTCCTCCAATGTTAAAAGAGGTCTTGTGTCATATCCCATCACATACACCTGATTGATGTGTCCTGCAGTAGGAATAAGATCTGCAGCAAATACAACGGTTTTTTCCTGATATTGAATAACCGGAAGCATTTGCTTTTCTGTGTGCCCATCTACAAATATGACATCCATCTTCAGATCCGGTGCAAAACCGTAATTGCCGGTTGTAGGAAGTGGTAGAAAGTTTAGTTGTCCGCTTTCCTGAATAGGCATAATGTTTTCTTTAAGGAAACTAGCCTTTTCCCTTGCATTAGGCTCCGTTGCCCATTGCCAATGATTTTCATTTGTCCAGAAGTGTGCATTTTTAAAAGCAGATCTGTATCCGGTTCTGTCATCATTCCACTCTATAGCACCGCCACAATGGTCAAAGTGAAGGTGGGTAAGGAAAACATCCGTAATATCTTCCTTTACAAAACCATATTTTTTTAAATTTTTATCAAGATTATCATCTCCCCAAAGAGAATAATGGCCGAAAAATTTATCATCCTGTTTGTTACCAAGACCGCAGTCTACCAGAATAAGTTTCTTTCCGTCTTCAATAAGCAGGGAACGTGTTCCAAGCTCGATTAGGTTTTTTTCGTCTGCCGGGTTAGTTTTTTCCCACAGACTCTTTGGGACGACTCCAAACATGGCACCGCCATCCAGTTTAAATTTTCCACATTGTATTGGATATAGCTTCATATGTATATTTTGATTATTTTTTTATTGATTTCATTTTGTCAGCAATCTTTCTGGCATTATCATCTGATTCTTCAAGATGAGAAATGATATTATGAAAATCTGCTTCTTTTCTGTTTTGAGACAGCTTCTGTTTGATAAATATTTCGGTAGGAAGAATTTTAACTCCAAAAGCACCTTTCATCTCTTTTTCCACAAACTCCTTTCCCATATCTTTTACCATCATTGGGCACTGCTGGAATTTTTCGTATTTTGAAGTTAGTTTTTCTAAATGAGCATAGAGTTCATCATGATTCATTACTTCAATTTTACCATAAATCTGTACCGCCTCATAGTTCCATGTAGAAACATTGACGTGATCATACCAACTGCTGGATATATAAGTATGAGCCCCTAAAAAATCGCATAGAACTTCATCGCCGTTCTTCAATGTTTTTGCCTGCGGATTAGCTCTTGAAATATGAGCTTCAATATAAGGATTTTCAGAATCATCCTCATTCAGAATCATCATAGAATGAGTAGCGCGGATTTTATCCACCGATGAAATGAGTAAAGCAAAAGAATTTTCTCTGATGATCTGTTTCATCACATCATAATCTTCACTTCTGTATAATTTAGGTATGAACATAAACTTTCACTAAGTTTTAAACCCTGAGCTTTAGTTAAAAAAGCTCTCCCGGATTTCGGGGTAATGCAATATTTAAATGTTTATAAGCTTTATCTGTAACCTCCCTGCCTCTTGGAGTTCTGATAATGAACCCTTCCTGAATCAAAAATGGCTCGTATACCTCTTCCAATGTTTCAGGATTTTCAGCAATTGAAGTTGCCAGAGCAGAAATTCCCACTGGTTTTCCTTTGAAGTTTTCAATCATGACCCGCATGATCTTATTGTCCATTTCATCCAGTCCGAACTCATCTACATTCAGAGAATTTAGCGCGTACTTGGTAATAGTTATCTCTATTTCACCATTCCCTTTGATCTCTGCAAAATCTCTTACCCTTCTTAGCAGTGCATTGGCAATTCTGGGAGTTCCGCGGCTTCTTCTCGCAATCTCAATAGCAGCATCCTCATAAATAGCAACACCCAGCACTCTTGCACTTCTTTGAATAATCATTGATAAAAGTTCAATAGAGTAGTATTCCAGCCTGCTTTGAATTCCAAATCGGGCAAGCATTGGCTTGGTAAGCATACCACTTCTGGTAGTCGCCCCAACTAATGTAAAAGGATTCAGCCCGATCTGTACACTTCTTGCATTAGGACCTGTCTCCAGCATGATGTCGATTTTATAATCCTCCATGGCAGAATATAGATATTCCTCTACAATCGGAGAAAGACGGTGAATCTCATCAATGAAAAGAACATCATTTTCTTCCAGATTAGTTAGTAAACCAGCTAAACTTCCCGGCTTATCCAATACAGGGCCCGAAGTGATTTTGCAGTTTACCCCAAGCTCATTGGCTATAATATTGGCTAAAGTTGTTTTTCCAAGACCTGGAGGCCCATGTAACAAAACATGGTCCAGTGCACCGCCACGTCTTTTGGCAGCAGTCACGAAAACCTCAAGATTTTCCAGTGTTTTTCTCTGTCCTGCAAAATCTTTAAAGCTCTGAGGACGTATTTGCTCTTCCTGCATCAGCTCCTCTCGTGAGTAGTTTTCTTTATCTGGATGTAAAAAATCTGGCATTAATTCATTTCATTTACCTCAAAGATAGGAAATTTAGAATAAGGTTGAGGAGTAGAATAAGAAAAGGTTAATATTGAGGCCTGGCTTTAGCTCCAGGTTAAAAATGAGGGCAGATAAGATTGAAATATTTGGGATATTTTGATTATTTTTGAGAGTAATTAAAAATTGAATTATTACCGATTTACTTTTTTAATCTGTTCGGATTCCTTCGGAATAACTAACCGGACACTTGCCTTATGATGCCGCAAGCATCTAAATATTGAAAATTATAAAACATTATAATTCATTTTCTAACCTTTAGCCTTAATACATGAAATTAATAGGACCATTTAAGCAGGTAGTAACACTTGCCAACTTACCTTTAAGAGGAAAACTTTCCGATGATCAAATCGAAATTATTGTTGATGGAGGAATTGTAGTTAATCACAATGTCATCCAAAAAATTGGAAACTTTGAAACATTAAAATTAGAAAACCCCAACATAGAAATCGAACAGATAGAAGAAGATCAGATTGTTCTTCCTGCCTTTGTAGACTCTCATACCCACATATGTTTCGGAGGTAACCGTGCCAATGACTTTGCAATGCGTAATGCGGGTAAGACATACCTGGAAATTGCAGAAAGTGGCGGCGGAATCTGGAGCTCTGTACAGCATACAAGAAATGCTTCGGAAGAAGAATTACTGAAAACCCTTTTAGAAAGAATCAATTTCCTTGTTGACTTAGGAATTACAACCATTGAAGTGAAAAGCGGATATGGCCTGGATGTGGAAAACGAGTTGAAAATGCTTCGTATCATAAAAAAGGCACAGAATTCTACAAAAGCAACATTAGTTTCCACTTGTCTCTCTGCTCATTTAAAACCTAGAGATTTTGAAGGAAGCAATTCTGAATATTTAAACTATATCATTACCGAGATTTTACCAAAAGTAAAAGAAGAAGATTTAGCGAAACGTGTGGATATCTTTATTGAAAAATCGGCATTCCAGCCCGAAGAAAGTAAAGATTTCTTGCTTAAAACTAAAGAATTAGGTTTTGAAATTACCGTTCATGCAGACCAGTTTACCCCGGGGAGTTCAAGAATTGCTGTGGAAGTAGGTGCTAAATCTGCTGATCATTTAGAGGCGACGATTGATGAAGATATTGAATTTTTAGCTCAGTCTGATACAGTGGCTACTGCTCTTCCGGGAGCAAGCTTAGGATTAGGAGAAAAATTTACTCCTGCCAGAAAATTACTTGACGCAGGAGCTATTGTGGCTATTGCAAGTGACTGGAATCCGGGATCTGCCCCAATGGGGAATTTAATTACCCAGGCTTCAATTTTAGCTACCTTCCAAAAATTAACAACTGCTGAAATACTGGCAGGAATGACTTTCCGTGCTGCATATGCTCTTAACCTGGAAGACAGAGGAAAACTGGAAGTGGGGAAAAAGGCCGATTTTGTTACCTTTAAAACCAATAATTTCCAAAATGTACTTTATAATCAGGGAAGTTTAAAAGCAGAACATGTTTATATTAACGGAAATAGTATTGATTAAATAGTAAAAAACCTATTGAGTATATGGAAGAAAAACACAATGAACTGAAACTTAATTACCGAGAATTTTGGGATTGGTTTTTAACAATGGAAAAGAATTTTTATGAAGTTGTTGAAAAAAAAGATGTGAAAGCTATTGAAAAAGATTTTTTTGATGTTATCGCTCCTAAACTTAATCAGGTGAATGAGGGATATTATTTCCTGACCGGAATGTCTGATGATATTACCGCAGAATTGATTATTACTGTAGAAGGAGAAATAAAGAATATTGTTTTTGCAGAAGAACTCATTGATGCTGCTCCCAAACTCAGCCATTGGAAATTTACAGCGCTAAAACCTGCAATGGATATACAGCAGATTAGTGTCAGTATGGGCGATTATCAATTCTCTAAGGATACTATTTTCTTCTATTCCAATGAACAGGAAGAATATCCGGATGAGATTGATCTTGTTTTTGTCTTTAAAGGCAATGCCGAAAATAAAGATAAAATCACTACAGGAGTCTGTATCTTTTTGGATAACTACTTAGGAGAATTAAACTTTGCAACGCAGATCGATACCTTTACGGTTGTTGGGATAAACGAAGCTGAGAAAGAACTTGTCCCTATTGAAAAGCTGAAGGATTTTCTGCAATGGAGGGAAAGAGAATTTGTAGAAAAGTATAAAAGTGCAGAGAGAGCTGATAAGGAAGCCGAATTTTCAATTCTAAGAGCTGACCTGGAAAATGGCAGACCTCTTCTTGCCTGTATGGATATGTCTTTACTAAAATATGATGCAAAAACTTCCTACCCATGGGTGGCGGTACTTAAAATTTACTATGATGGAGATAATAATGATGGGCTCCCTGAAAAAGAGGATTTCGAAAAATTAAGCGATATTGAAAATAAAGTGATTGACGAACTACAAGGAGAAGAATATCTGTATATTGGAAGAGAAAGTGCTGATAATGTAAAGGAAAGTTACTTTGCAGGAAAGGATTTTAGGAAGATTTCTAAAGTTTTCAATGCGATAAAGCAGGATAATCCAGAATATAGAATCTCTCCCGGAATTTTTAAAGATAAATACTGGCAGTATTTTAAATATTATACAGAGAACTAAAAGTAAATTTTACTTTAACAAAAATAAACAAATGTGGAAGAACTCTCTTCCACATTTGCTTTTTAATGAAGGGTGACTAAACACTGATATTGTTTTTTTATATAAACAATATTAATTAGCTTTACTGAATATAATGATGTGACTAAAATTGAATTTTTAAAGAATTATGTTTCAAAATATTTGGCAGGGTAGAATGGATGGAGAAGAACTTCTCTTCCACAGACTATTTCAGAGAGTAAAAGAAGAACACAATTATGACAATATTGTAACCAATGACTTTGCTTTACATGGCTTTGCTGTGGACGAAGGAGTCAGGAGAAATAAGGGCCGTCAGGGAGCAAAAGATGCTCCAGATGTGATTAGGAAAAATATGTCTAATTTTCCGGTTATTCTTCCGGATTTTTCCATGCTTGATTTTGGAAACGTTACTTGTGAAGACGGTAATTTGGAAAACACCCAGAATAATCTTGCTAAAAATGTTTCAAAAGTACTTTTGAAAGGTGGAAAATCTCTTGTTCTGGGCGGAGGGCATGAAGTTACGTATGCTCATTATTTAGGCGTTAAAACGGCCTTTCCGGAACAGAAAATAGGAATCATTAATCTTGATGCCCATTTTGATAACAGACAACCAGAAAAAGGAGTAGGGCCAAGTTCCGGAACAGGATTTTGGCAGATCGCACAAGAAAAACCTATTAATTCTCTTCATATCGGTATTCAGAGGAATTCCAATACCTTAAAACTTTTTGATACCGCACATCAGTACGGAATGAAATACATTCTAGCCGATGAATTGTTCTTTGAGAATCTTCCCTCGATCTATCAACGCATTGATGATCTGCTGGATACCGTAGATTTTGCTTACCTTACTATTTGTATGGATGTTTTTAATGCTTCTATCGCTCCGGGGGTTTCTGCTTCGGCTTATAATGGTATCTTTGCAGATGCAACCTTTATGCATTTTTACAGACATATTTTAAAAAACAAAAAACTGGTTGCACTGGACGTAGCTGAAGTTAATCCGTCTTTCGATATTCAGGACAGGACGGCAAGGCTGGCAGCATGTCTGGTGAATGAATGGCTAATGATATAAGGTAAGGTTCTATTTTTCCGATAGAGAAAATCATTTTTTTATTGACCCTTAGGGAATGGAATTTGCTGATTTCAGCGTGCTTTTAAAATGAAAGCACTCATAAATTCATTAGCTGAATTTAAAACAGAAATTATATTATGGAACAATTAATTGAAAGCAAGCTTATTAAAGCAGATAAAGCGTTTTCAGTGTGGAGAAAAGTGTCGTTTGAGGAAAGACAGAAGTTAATTGCCAAAGCAGCAGAAATTTTAAAAGATAATTCAGAGAAGTTTGGAAGGATCATTACTACGGAAATGAATAAACCTATTTCAGAATCAATTGCTGAGGTAGAAAAGTGTGCATTAATGATGAATTATTATGCCGCTGCTGAAAATATTCTAAAACCTGAAAGAGTTGAATCTGAATTTACTTACTCTGAAGTGCATTATGCTCCAAAAGGGGTGATTCTAGGTGTAATGCCTTGGAATTTTCCTTTCTGGCAGGTATTGAGATTTGCTGTTCCGGCTATTTTGGCAGGAAACACAGTGGTTTTGAAACATGCTTCAATTTGTTTCGGAAGTGGAAATGCAATAGTAGATGTTCTTTTGGAGGCAGGGTTTCCAGAAGGAATTTTTCAGAATCTTGAAGTAGGGCATCAGGCTGTAAAGGAAATTCTTGAACATGATGTTGTAAAAGGAGTGAGCTTGACAGGCAGCGGAAAGGCAGGTGGTGAAGTTGCTTCGATAGCTGGTCTAAATATCAAAAAATCTTTACTTGAACTAGGGGGAAGTGATGCTTTTATCATTTTTGAGGATGCGGATCTGGATAGTGCTGCAAAAGCTGGAGCAAAATCGAGACTTCAAAACTGTGGGCAAACCTGTACTGCTGCGAAAAGATTTATTATTGATGAAAAGATTGAAGATGAGTTTTTACCAAAATTCATTGAAGAATATAAAAAATATGAGATTGGAGATCCTTTAAATAAGGAAACTAAGTTGTCAGGGATGGCAAGACCAGACTTAGCCGATGAATTGGAAGCTCAATTCAACAGAGCGTTGGAAAATGGGGCAGAAATCATTATTCCTCTGGAAAGAATTTCTGAGAACGAATTTAAACCCGGCCTAATCAGAGTTCAGGAAGGCAATCCTATTCTAAAAGAAGAACTTTTTGGACCTCTTGGAATGATAATGACCTCTAAGAATGATGAGGAAGCTTTACAGATGGCAAATGATATTCCTTTCGGACTGTCAAACTCTGTTTGGACGAAGAAAGTAGAACGTCAGTTATTCTTTATTGAAAACCTGGAATCCGGAACGGTCAATATCAACAGAATGACGAGTTCTGACCCTCGCTTCCCATTTGGAGGAAGTAAAGCTTCAGGATATGGTACAGAGCTATCGCTATTCGCTTTAAAAGAATTTGTGACGGCAAAGACTATCGTAGGAAATTAATATTTTGTATCATGCAAGATGATGTGTTATGATACGAACTTTATATGGTAAAATAAACGCTCCCGGAAATTAATTTCCGGGAGCGTTTTATAGATGTTGGCAAACTACCTATAATTTGCCTTTTCTTTTATATTAGACGGTAGTCAATCTCAATGTATTTGTTTTTCCACCTTCATAAGATGGGGTGGCATTGATGTTGATTACGAAATCTCCGGTTTCAATAAAACCATAATTATGCGTTAACATATTCACCTGGATAATCGTTTCGTCAGTAGACTTCTTCATATCATAATAATAAGCATGAACACCCCAAAGAAGGTTCAGCATAGTAATAACTCTTTTGTTACCACTGTACACAATGATTTGGGAATTCGGTCTGTGAGCCGCAAGCTGGAAAGCTGTATAGCCAGAATGGGTAAGGGTTACAATAGCAGAAACATTAGTTGTTTTAGCAATTCTTACTGCTGCAAGACATACTCTGTTAGTGATGAATCTCTCATCGATACAGTTGTAGTCTTTTTCAATAGGTTCATTTTTATGTTGATAGAAATGAGTAGTCTCAATGTTTTTAACAATTTTCGCCATGTTTTCCACAACCTGTACCGGATACCTTCCTACAGAAGTTTCTCCTGATAGCATTACCGCATCCGCTCCGTCCAGTACAGAGTTGGCAACATCATTTACTTCCGCTCTTGTTGGCGTTAAGCTGTTGATCATCGTTTCCATCATCTGAGTAGCAATGATAACCGGTTTAGAATAGAATCTTGCTTTTTCTACCAGATTTTTCTGGATAGCAGGAACTTCTTCCATTGGAACTTCCACACCCAGGTCACCACGGGCAACCATCAGTCCGTCACATTCTAATAGAATTTCTTCAATATTTTTTACCCCTTCAGGTTTTTCAATCTTCGCAATAATTGGAGTTTTGAATTTACCATTTGGATGTTTTGCAATTAATTCTTTAAGGTCGATAATATCCTGAGCATGACGTACAAAAGAAAGGGCCATCCAGTCAACTTCCATATCAAGCATGAAGTTGGCATCCTGAACATCCTTTTCTGTCAATGCAGGAAGAGATACCTGGGTATTAGGCAGGTTCACTCCTTTCTTAGAACTTAGAGGTCCGCCTTGGATTGTTTTAGCTTTTACAGTATCCTTCTCATTGGTTTCAATAACCTCCAATACAAGCTTCCCATCATCAATAAGGATTCTTTCCCCTACTTTTACATCCTGTGGAAACTGTTGGTATGTCATATAAACCTTGGTAGAGTCACCTTCCATCTTTTCATTAGTGAAGGTAAGAATATCTCCAGGGTTCAGATAAGAACCTTCTTTTACAACGCCTACTCTTAATTTCGGCCCCTGCAGATCTCCCAGAATACCCACTGAATAACCATACTCGCTGTTTAGCTCTCTAATTATTTCAATATTTGATCGAACTAAGTCGTAATCTGCATGTGAAAAATTTATTCTGAAAATATCAACACCCGCTTTCATTAAATCTAACATAACCTCCTTCGATGATGAAGCAGGCCCTAGTGTTGCGATAATTTTTGTCTTCTTTAAATACTTATTCATAATACTGGATAATTTGATAAAGTTCCTCATCAGAACTCAGTGTGTAATCTTGAATTGGAAACACAAGATTTTCAGGGAGCAAAATTACGGAAAAATCAGGAAACTGTTCCGAACTATGCAAAATATATTCTACATCTACCTGATTATTTAATAAAAATTTAATGTTTTCTTCTTCTGTAAAAAGTTCAGTTTGAACTTTTTTTTGCTTACTTTCAGAAGATTTGTTTGAAATAAATGTAAAACAGGTTTTAGAAAACTTGTGATAGGCTTCAAATCTTGGAAAAAAATAATCATAATAGCCTCCGTGAAAGACAAGATCTTTTTTTCTTGAAAAACTGAGGTTATTTGTTTTATTTATTTGGTAGAAAAACTCGTGAGCGGGTATATCTTTTGCTAATCTTACCAATCCTATGGCAATATCTTCAAATTCTATCTCATCCAGATCATAAAGTTTTTGAATTTCCAAGTATATTTTCTTTTTTATTTAAAATATAAAATGCCCTTTGCGCAGCCTTTTCTTCAGCTTTCTTTTTGGAAGTTTCTGTTGCATTGGCAATTTTCTCATCTCCCAGCCATACATGGCATCTGAATACAACCGACTTATTGACCTGTATTTCCTCACAGGTTTCGTACTTTATGTTTACCTTCTTCTTTTGGCTCCATTCTAGAAGGAGGCCCTTATAGCTTACAATTTTATTTTCTAGCTTGTTTATTTCGGAAGGCGTCAGTAATTTTTCCAGAATAATCCTTTTACAGGCATCATAATGGAAGTCTAAATAAACGGCACCGATTAAGGCTTCAAATAAATTTCCGGAGATATTCTCACCTAAAGCTGATGAACTGTTTTGCTTTTGCAAAAAACTGGTAAGCTTAAGGTCTTCTCCTAATTTATTAAGGTTTTTCCTATTAACAATCTTAGATTTCATCTGTGTCAGGTATCCTTCATTGGCTTGAGGATAGGTCTGAAACAAATGACAAGAAATAATTGTACCCAAAACAGAATCTCCCAAAAATTCAAGTCTCTCATAGTTGCTGTCTTGATTTTTAGAAGAATTTTTTAAAGAAAAAGCTTCACGGTAAAGAGCAATATTTTGTACCTCTGTACCCAATACTTTTTTAAGCTCGGTACTAAGGAAAAAGTCTCTTTCCGTTAATTGTCTTTTTCTTTTTTTGAGAAGGAATTTAGAAAAGTATTTCTGTAACTCCATTCATTGAATTTAGATTTTCTTAAATAGAACGCAAGCATTATGCCCGCCAAATCCAAAAGTATTGCTCATGGCTACTTTTACATCTTTCTTCACAGCTGTATTAAACGTAAAGTTTAGTCTGCTGTCAATATTTTCATCATCAGTAAAATGGTTGATGGTAGGAGGAACAATACCATGAATAATAGTTCCTAACGCAGCGATAGCCTCAATAACTCCGGCTGCTCCTAAAAGGTGGCCAGTCATTGATTTTGTAGAATTAATCTGAATATCATAAGCATGCTCGCCTAATAATCTTGAGATTGCATTGGATTCTGCGATGTCTCCTAATGGAGTAGATGTACCATGCATGTTGATATGATCTACTTCATCAGCAGTTAAACCTGCGTCTTCCAAACAGCTCTTCATTACCAGATAAGCGCCAAGGCCTTCAGGGTGAGGGGCAGTCATGTGATGTGCATCAGCACTTAAACCTCCTCCTAATAATTCTGCATAAATTGTAGCACCACGTTTTACAGCGTGCTCATATTCTTCAAGAATGATCGTTCCTGCACCTTCACCTAATACAAATCCATCTCTGTCTTTGTCAAAAGGTCTTGAAGCTGTTTTCGGATCATCATTTCTTGTAGAAAGTGCCATCATTGCATTAAATCCACCGACACCACTTGCTGTAACGGCTGCTTCAGAGCCTCCGCATACAATAACGTCTGCTTTTCCTAATTGGATAAGCATTTTGGAATCAATTATCGCATT
The DNA here is from genome assembly GCF_057799275.1 of Chryseobacterium sp. 14P4.3.2. Taxonomy (NCBI): domain Bacteria; kingdom Pseudomonadati; phylum Bacteroidota; class Flavobacteriia; order Flavobacteriales; family Weeksellaceae; genus Chryseobacterium; species Chryseobacterium sp. 14P4.3.2. The sequence goes on along the minus strand of NZ_JBYOKO010000008.1, from coordinate 177,645 downwards.
TGCTGAAGAAGCACAAGCAGATACAGTAGTATAATTTGGTCCGTGGAAACCGTATTCAATAGAGATATGGCCAGGAGTGATATCCGCAATCATTTTTGGGATAAAGAATGGATTAAATCTCGGGATTTCCGTATTTGCCCATCCTAGTACTTCCGTTTCAAACGTCTCTAAGCCTCCGATTCCGGAACCCCAAATTACACCGACTCTGTTTTTATCTACATTGTCTTCCATAATTCTGGAATGTGCTACAGCCTCTCTGGCAGCAACAAGTCCCAATTGGGTATTTCGGTCCATTTTTTTAGACTCTTTCTTCTCGAAATGCTGTAATGGATCGAAATTCTTGACTTCGCAAGCGAACTTTGTTTTAAAGTTTGTGGCATCAAAAAGAGTAATCGGAGCGGCACCGCTCTCACCTTTTACAAGATTTTCCCAGTATTCTTTTGCATTATTTCCTATTGGTGTTATTGCTCCAAACCCGGTTACAACTACTCTTTTTAATTCCATAAACTTTGTTTAATTTCTTTTTTGTTGAAGAATATTATTTATTTACTACTTCTTCGATGTAAGCGATAGCGTGTCCTACAGTAGTAATTTTTTCAGCTTGATCATCAGGGATTTGAATATTAAATTCTTTTTCAAATTCCATGATTAACTCAACTGTATCTAGTGAATCAGCTCCTAAATCGTTAGTGAAGCTAGCTTCAGGAGTTACTTCTGTTTCTTCAACGTCAAGCTTATCAGCGATGATAGCTTTTACTCTTGATGCAATGTCTGACATAGTAAATTATTTTTTTAATTGTTAGATGGTGCAAATATATAAAATTCTTTACGATAAAACATTTTTTTAGTCTTTTTTGTGGACTGAGGGCTCTCATTTTAGATCATAAAGGTTTAGTCTTTTAGTTTTCAGTTATTTATATTTAAGTGTATATAGGTTGTTTATTTTCTAATTTAAGATAAGTTGACCCATTTCTAACCTGAGTTGTTTTGAATAAGGATCGTTTTTACCGTGTTGGGAGATCGTTCTTATATAAAACATTGCTGATTTTCCCCTATATGGTTGTCATAAAATTAGTACAATTAGCTTTTTTTGAATAGTAAATCATTCTTTTTTTTTTGAGCTTTTTAACAAAGTTTAATTGAGCTTTACAACAAAATGATGGCTTTGTAATTATCGGAACTTTGTCCTATAAAATTTAAATAAATACATATGAAAAGTATAGACAAAGCCTACATTGATGGCGAATTTACAAGCTTACATGGTAAAGAAATCTTTGAGTTGATCAATCCATCAAATCATCAGAAAATAGGAGAGGTTGTATTAGGAGATGAAACAGATACTCAAAAAGCTGTTGCTGCGGCGAAAGAAGCTTTTAAAACATTCTCAAAAACGAGTATTGAACAACGTATTACAATTTTAGAAAACCTGCAAAAAGCTGTAAAACAAAGAAAAAATGATCTTATTGAAACCATGATTCTGGAATATGGGGGAACAAGACAGTTTTCCATAATGAGTTTTCAGAATATGGTGAGTGCTTTCGATAATATGATTGAAACGTTACGTCATTTTGAATTTTCCAGAAAAGCAGGAAATACTTTGGTGCAGATGACTCCGGTAGGAGTAGTGGGGATTATTACCCCCTGGAATTCCAGTAATAGCTTTATCTGCAGTAAATTTGCGACTGCTGTTGCAGCAGGTTGTACTGTAGTAGTGAAACCTAGTGAAATGAGTGCATTACAGACTCAGATTATTATAGAGTGTTTTCATAGTGCAGGACTTCCTAAGGGAATTTTTAACGTAGTGAATGGATTAGGGGATGTCGTAGGAAATGAAATTGTTAACAATCATGATATTGCAAAAATATCATTTACAGGTTCTACTCAGACAGGAAAAATGATAGCAAAAGGAGCAGTAGATTCAATGAAGAGGGTAACGCTGGAACTTGGAGGGAAATCTCCTAATATTATTCTTGATGACTCAGATCTGAATACGGTAATTCCACAGGCTGTTTTTGGGGCTTATATGAATAGCGGACAAGCTTGTATCGCACCTACCCGTTTACTCGTTCCCCGATCAAAAATGGAAGAAGTGAATGCAATTGCAAAAGTAGCTGCTCAACAGGTTGTGGTTGGTAATCCGGAAAATGAAGATACGAATGTAGGGCCAATGGTTTCTGCAAAACAATATGAAAGAGTACAGTCTTATATTCAGCTTGGGGTAGAAGAAGGAGCTGATTTATTAGCTGGTGGTACAGGAAAGCCTCACGGTCTTGAAAACGGGAACTTTGTAAAAGCGACTATTTTTACCAATGTAAGGAATGATATGAGAATTGCACAGGAAGAAATTTTCGGTCCTGTACTTTCTATTATTCCATATGATAATGAAGAAGAAGCGGTGGCAATAGCTAATGATACAGCTTATGGGTTAGCTGCTTATATATCTTCCTCAGATGAGAAACGTGCCCTGAATGTGGCTTCGCAGATTGAAGCGGGAAGAGTTTGTGTTAATGGCTTTAAGCATGATCCTTTAGCTCCTTTTGGTGGTTTTAAGCAGTCTGGGATAGGCAGAGAATTCGGAGCTTACGGATTAGAAGAGTATCTGGAGCCGAAATCAATTTTAGTATAAAGAAATAATTAAAAACACTATCTTTAACAGTCGGGCCAAAAGAACTTTGACCTGGCTTTATATTAAGTATAACAATGTCTGAAAACTTAGACTATATTAATTACTCCTGTTACTTTACAGTTTTTCGTGAAGGGGAACAGTTTGTTTCATATAATGCTTTGTCGATGGTGATCTCCGGGGAGATGGAGCTCAATGACGGAGAATACAGAAAAGTGTTCCGAAGCGGAGATGTATATCTGGTGAGAAAGAATCAACTTTTGAAATTTCTTAAAAGGCCTGGGGAAGAGATGGGATTTAAATCTTTATCCATCAGGTTTGATGATGAAATGTTGAAAGATATGCGTCGTGAAGAAGATTTTGTAATCCAGGAAGAAATCAAATCACCGGTTTTTACAGATCTGTCGCAGGTTCCGCATTTGAAATATTTCATGGGTTCTTTGTTGCAATACCAGTCTCTTTTAGAAAATAAATCACCGGAATTAGCTTTACTGAAACAAAAAGAAGCTCTGTTGCTTTTGTTCAGTCATGATCCTTCATTGAAAAATGTTTTATATGATGTTTCTGAGCCTTATAAAGTCAACCTTGAGGAATTTATGCAGAAGAACTATCACTTTAATGTGAAGCTTGACCGTTTTGCTTATCTTACAGGGAGAAGCCTCGCTTCCTTTAAAAGGGATTTTCAGAAAGTATTTGGAATAACACCGGGAAAATGGCTGCTTCAAAGAAGGCTGCAGGAAGCGCGGTACCTTCTGGAAAAAGGAAAAAGGGCCTCCGATGTTTATCTTGATCTTGGATTTGAAGACTTATCTCATTTTTCATTTGCCTTTAAAAAGCAGTTTGGATTGCCGCCGAGTATGGTATCGTAATAATATTCGGGCTTATTTTATATAATGATTCATCTTTCTATGATGTTCTCATCTTGTTTTGCTATATTACATAACATAACAAAATCACTTAAAACTATTATTATGCAGAAAGTAATTGGGCTTATCGCAGGTAGTCTGCGTAAAGAGTCTTTTTCAAAGAAGATATCACGAACATTGGTATCCATGGCACCTCAGGGATTTGAATTTAAAATTATTTCAATTGAAAACCTGCAGGTGTATAATCAGGATTTTGATGATGATAATAATGTTCCTGAATCTTATGTAAAATTCAGAGAAGAAATTAAAAATATCGACGGGGTTATTTTTATTACTCCCGAGCATAACAGATCTGTTCCAGCAGCCTTAAAAAATGCTATAGATATTGGCTCTAGGCCCGCAGGAAAAAATATATGGAATGGTAAACCGGGAGCGGTATTCAGCAATTCCCCGGGCAACGTGTCAGGTTTTGGAGCGAATCATCACTTGAGACAAAGTCTTGTTTCTCTCAATGTGCCTGCTATGCAACAGCCGGAAGTTTATTTATCTCATATTGATAAAGCGTGGGATGAAAATGCAGATTTAAAAGATCAGGGGACTAAAGATTTTCTTCAGAAGGCGGTAAATGCTTATGTTGAATGGTTTAAAAAGAATAGCAATTCTTAAAATAACCTACTTACTAAACTTTACTGGGCATAAGACGGAAAGGCAAGTGTTAGCTTACATAAACAAAACTGATGTTGAAAAAGCAAAATCAACAGCAAAAATTTTTAAAAGTCTTGGGTATTAAGATGCTTAGAATAGTAATAAGTATTATTGATGATGTGCTGACCGTATGACTTTATTGAAATTAAAATGTTGCTGTCTCAAAGCGTTCTCAGAATGACAAAAGTCAAATTATTTGACATTTGAGACAGTAACATTAAAGAAATAACTTTGATATTAGGATATCAAGGTTGTCCTGACAAGAATTCTTCCACAGGACTCGTATCGAATGAATATCCAGTCTCATCATCTTTGTCAAAAGCAAATCTTAATCCCAATTCAAACATTACATTAGGATTCTTAGAGCTTACGTCACAGATGATAATATCATCATCAAAAACATTTTGTACAATGGTTTTCTGGATAACACGCACATCTTCGCTTTCACTTATAAGTCTGGTTCTAAACCCTGCTTTTTCAGTAACAGACGTTATAATTTTCTTGACTTCTTTCCAATGCCCTGGCGGGTAGCCTTCAGTGTCAGCAATTGACATGATTAAACCACATACTGGACGATTATCTTCTTTCTGGCTGTTGGCTTTCTCTTGTGCGTTATTGTCATTTTCTATGTCATCTCTTTTTTTGGTCATGGTTAAATATTTTGGAAGCAAATGTAGATGAAATACTTATTTAAGAATCTATAGATGAAAAGTAAGAAGAATGGAATAAGAATTCTCAACATATAATTTTCATAATAACTTTAAAACAAATTTTAATGTGACAAGTTTTGTCGTTACCCGTATCTACATTTGGCTCACAATAAATCCAAATGATATGATACAGAGATTAGAGTATGTTTTAAGTAGAAACATTGACAGTCCTTTAAGAGAAAACAGTGTGTTTTATGAAACCTTTGTTGTTCCTCCAGAGTTAAAAGACAACTATCCCAAGTCAGAAAAATACAGTGTAGTTCATCATCAGGCTGTTTTCTGTAAAAGTGGAATAGAAGTTTTTGACAGATACGAAAAGGACAAAATAGAGTCTGACTACTTTACTATTTACTACGAGGAGACTTCCAAAAATACCAGTAACTTTTTTGGTACGGCTTGTAGGGTGAAAATGGGAGATTATGCAAGGCAAAGATTAATAAGAGATTATAACAGTAAGGGAAAAACCATTAATTATGATGGCAATACAGTAGATGGAAGTGTCTCAGATTTTAATGGTCTTATCAAACTAATTGCTAAAGATTACGGAATCGATGATACACTATTGAAAGGTGCTATTTATTTAGAAATACTTGAAAAAAGTAAAATCAACGAAGCCTTTAAAAAAGTATCTTCATTAAACAACCAACTGGCAGACTGGCTAAGAGGTGGTATTGAAGCCACTGAAAAGTGGAAGTTTGCAGAGGAGAATTATGACTACATAAAATTTTATGTTGAACCTATGTATAACAATTTCCAAAATAAAGCTGGTGGCAGTGGCTTTCCCAAACAAGAAGTAAAATACAAACCCATTATTCCTGTTCCGTTCACTTGCAATGAATATAAAAACATGTCTGACAATCAACAAGGGATTGCAGAAACAGGATTGAAAAAACTTTCAGAGTTTGTTGCCTCGTTTGATGAAATTTCTACTGCTGCTGTTTTTAATATCGTGGCAGCAACACCTACTATTGCTGATGATATTTTGTTTGCTGTTACATTTCTTGTAAAAAACTTTATAGAAGATAACATGCCTGACAGTATAAAAAATATTTACAATCAATTAAAGGTATTATTTAAAGAAATTCAGGATATTGTTTCAGATATAGGAAGTATAATTACAGAAAAATTAAATCAAGAAATTGCAAAAATCAATGCTTTTCTCTGTGGAATACTCAACGGGCTTATCTCTTTGGTTCAATTGATTATCATGCTTTTAGCAATGATAGTAGACAATATTCCTATCTTTGAATTAGAGAAAGCCAGTGCCTTGGAATTGGCAAAACATCAGGAGAAACTTGAATTTATAGAAGATTTTGTAGATTTATTTGATAAAAATGCAAAAGAATTTCTTCATGGTATTAAAAAACTTTTTACTGATGATAAAATTTGGAAAGACCTTTCTGCTTTTATCTCAGGTTTGGCTAAAAAAATTTCTAACTATAATGAGTATTTTTGGGCTTACTTTATTGGAGGAGTTGCCTTTGAGTTGATTTTAGATGCTGTTATTGCTTACTTTACAGGTGGAAGTTCATTAGTTGCAGAAGCTTCTGCAAAAATTAGTAGATTAACAGCTAAAGCAGAACAGGCTGGAGCAAAAGCTCTTAATTTTGGAAAAGGTTTAGGGAGGAAAATTGCAAATTCCACAAAAGACCTTTATAAATGGTTGGAAAAAGAGTTTTTGGAATTGTTAGAAGCGATAAAAAATGGGAGATTAGCTAATTACTTAAAGACCAAGTTTAACCAAATGTTAGGAAGAGAAGAAGAAGTCTTTGATGAATTATTGGATGAGTTAGGCTGGGAAGGGAAATCAGCAAGCAAGCGTGGGAAATTCTTGGGAAGAGAGTTTATGAATAATAGGCAAATGAAGGCTCTTGAAAAGTATATTGCAGAAGTTTTGGGAGATGTAGGAGTGGTTATGCGAAAAGGAGAAGATAAGTTTTTAGATGCCAGTGGAGCTCAAGCAGGATTCTCTCCAACAAGCAGAGAATTATTCTTTAGGAAAAAGTTTACTTTTTATGAGGCTTTTCATGAGATACAACATGCTTTAGAGTTTAAATTGTTGGAAAAAGAGGCGTATTTGGAAGGAGCAACTGGTACATTGGCACAAAAGTTTACAAGAACTTATAAACGAGAAAAATGGGTTTATGACAAAATAATGGAGAAGAAGCATTTGTTTAATGATTTGGAATTGGAAAATGCAGAATGGGTTTTAAATAGGGCAATAAAAGATTTAGAATTAGTAGGTATTGATTATAAAAAACTATAGTAAAATGGAAAATAAAGAAAAAAAAGTAATAGAAATCGCACTAAAAGTGTTAGAACAATTGAAATTTCAATATGGAAATTCAGAAGAAGAATTGGAATTCATGAAAAAAACTCTCCATTATGAAAATGAAAAAATGTATGATGGAAAAGTTTGGGGAAGTTATACTTTTGCTATTTTTCATAATGTTTTTGATATACCAACAGTTTATCACTGTATTATAGACGCAGAAACAATGACAGTAAAGGGCATTAGAGAAGATTTAGGAGTACAAGAGATAATTTATAATAAAGAAGGTAAAGCAACAGGAATAAAATTTATTAGTGCTTCCTTTCCTTACGATAAACAATAGAATGTTGAATCACAGCTTCACATAGATATTTGGATATTTAAGAATAATTTGATAAAAGGAATTAAAAAAAGTTTCTTTAAAAATTAAATAATTATGATAACAAAGGAAGAAGCCTATAATGAAATTAAAAACTATTTGGATAGAAGTAAACTCTATAATTAGCACCTTAATTAGTATCTGAAATTTAAAAACCCTATAAATAAGTAATTTACAGGGTTTTTTGTGGAGTTGGAGGGATTCGAACCCTCGTCCAAACAAGCAATACATAAGCTTTCTACATGCTTATTCTACCATTAGTTTTCGACTGGAGGCAGAGGATAGACACCCAACTTCCAGCTTATCTTCTAAGGTTTTCGAGTTTTAGCTGAAGCATCTAAAACCTTATTTCTACATTACTATATCTCAGGATCAAACGCCGTAGAACGGAGCATTTGTGAGACATCTTGCTTCCTTACTATCTTCGGGAAAGCGCTTGAATCTTACTTTATTCGGATTAAGCTGCAAGAGCGAACTCTTCGTTGCCAGTTAAAATTTTGTAGCAAGGGATTATAGAGATCGCGCTACGGTTCTCTGCATGCTTACTTACCCATTGATCTTGCTGTCGAAACCAGTCAACCCCATGAATAAAGTGACTGCAAAGATAATGCTTTTTGTTTACATATCATTAATATGAAATGTTTTTGTGAAATAAGGAAGAGTTGTTTGGGAGATAACTCAGTTTTTAACTTGAGTGTTTGTTCATTGTGGATAAAAATAATTTAGCCGTAAAATACTTTTAATAAAGGGTTTTGGGAAATATTTTGGATAAATATATTATTCTTTAGGCTAATATATTTTGTGTTTTAAGAAAAAAGGTTTAGTTTTGCAATCCAAAATGAGATGTAAAATATGTTAATAATTCCAGTAAAAGATGGTGAATCCATCGACAGAGCTTTAAAAAAATACAAGAGAAAATTTGATAAAACAGGTACGGTTCGTCAATTAAGATCTAGACAAGCTTTTATTAAGCCTTCTGTAACTTTAAGACAATCTAAACTAAAAGCGGCTTACAAACAAAGAGCGCTTAGTAAGGAAGAACAGGCTTAAGATTTTTTCTTAACCATATACTAATTCACTTCTTAAATTCTTATATTTGAGGAGTGAATTTTTATTTTTATACCTATGATGCTGGAAAAGTTTTTAGACTATCTGCAATTCGAAAAAAGATATTCTCCTCATACTGTTACAAGCTACAAAAAAGACCTTGAAGACTTTTCTCATTTCTATCTCCGAACAGAATCTTCCGAAAATCTGGCGAAAGCAGACAAGAAAATTATCAGAAACTTTATTGTTGAATTAAGTGAAAATAATATTTCTAAGAGAAGTATCAATCGGAAATTATCTTCTCTCCGAAGTTTTTATCTCTTCCTTCTTAAGATAGGCGAAATTCAAGTTTCTCCCACAGAAGGTGTTTCTTCCCTGAAATTTTACGCTGAAAAGCAAATCCCCATGTCTAAAGAAGAAATGGAGGGTCTCAATGAAAAGATTGCAGAAGGAAATCATGATATATTGGAAAGATGTATCATTGAAGTACTTTATCAGACAGGAATGAGAAAAGCCGAACTTTGTGGCCTGATATTTGAGAATGTTAATATAGACGGAAATGAATTAAAAGTAATCGGAAAGGGGAACAAACAAAGAGTGATTCCTGTTTCCAAAGACTTGTCTGAACTTCTGCGTGATTATTTAAAAATAAGGAAGCCACAGACAGAATATCAATCCTGTTTTTTTGTGAACAAGAAGGGGAAAAAACTCAATGAAAAATTTGTTTATCTGGTAGTTAATAAGTACCTTAGTCTTGTAACAACGAAAGAAAAGAAAAGTCCTCACATCCTTCGGCATAGCTTTGCTACTCACGTATTGGATAATGGGGCGGAGATCTCCAAAGTGAAAAAAATATTAGGGCATTCCAGTCTTGCCAGTACTCAAGTTTACACGAATGCTAATATTGAACAATTGAAAAAAGTGTTTAATCAAGCTCACCCTCGAGCATCAAAAAAAGAAGAATTATGAAGATTTCAGTACAATCAATTGGTTTAACTCCACACGAACCACTAGAATCACACATCGACAAAAAAGTTAGCAAACTAGAAACCTTCTATGACAAAATTCACGAGTGTAAAGTGTTTTTGAAAGTAGAAAATAACGCGGATAAAGCTAATAAAACAGCAGAGCTTGTTTTGGCGGTTCCGGGAGACGATATCGTAGTAAAGAAGACTTCTGCAACTTTTGAAGAAAGTTTAGACCTTTGTGTTGATACTGCTAAAAAGCTATTAATCAAGAAAAAAGAAATGGCATAAAAAAAAAGTTAAAAAAAGTTTATAAAAAATTTGAGAATTCAAAAAATCCGTTCTATCTTTGCAATCGCAAAAAAGGAACAGTGATCTTTTGAATTCTTTTTTAATTTGCCTCCATAGCTCAGTTGGCCAGAGCACGTGATTTGTAATCTCGGGGTCGTGGGTTCGAATCCCTCTGGAGGCTCATTATATAAAATATCTGGGGAGATTCCAGAGTGGCTAAATGGGACTGACTGTAACTCAGTTGCTTCGGCTTCGTAGGTTCGAATCCTGCTCTCCCCACATTTTATTTAAGAAAAAAAACTTGCAGGATTAAATAATTATTCTTAGTTTTGCACAGCGTTTACCAATAGTTTTGGAAACAAAATTGCGGAAGTAGCTCAGTTGGTAGAGCGTCAGCCTTCCAAGCTGAATGTCGCGGGTTCGACCCCCGTCTTCCGCTCAAAAAATTACACTTTTAGAGTGATTTTTTTTAACACTGAAATGTGTAGAGTAGAGTTTCTCAACCACTTTCAGTCTAATTATTAAAATGCCTCCATAGCTCAGTTGGCCAGAGCACGTGATTTGTAATCTCGGGGTCGTGGGTTCGAATCCCTCTGGAGGCTCATTTTAATATAAAATATCTGGGGAGATTCCAGAGTGGCTAAATGGGACTGACTGTAACTCAGTTGCTTCGGCTTCGTAGGTTCGAATCCTGCTCTCCCCACATTTTATATTACAAAAAATACTTGCAAGTCTCAAGATTTATTCTTAGTTTTGCACAGCGTTTACCAATAATTTTGGAAACAAAATTGCGGAAGTAGCTCAGTTGGTAGAGCGTCAGCCTTCCAAGCTGAATGTCGCGGGTTCGACCCCCGTCTTCCGCTCAAAAAGAATCATGCTACTTAGTGTGATTTTTTTATTTGATGCCGACTTAGCTCAGCGGTAGAGTGCTTCCTTGGTAAGGAAGAGGTCACGGGTTCAAGTCCCGTAGTTGGCTCTCGATTTTCCCGAATTTAATTCGGGAATTTTTTTGTCCTTACTCGAATAATACCTATCAAACGCAATGCTTGAGGGCAATGTCAAAAGTTTAGCAAATCTGGATAGAAAAAAAATGAATCTGGTTGTTTCGCCTTGCATTATTTCATATCCGTATGTTTTGTGTTCCTGCTAACGGATAAGATCCACAAAATATGTGAAACACGTGTTTGTATTTTATGTTAAAAAATTAAAAGAAATAGTCTTTCAATTTTGTTTCAATACTTTTTAAAATCGTAATCCTAAAAATTTTCGTTAAATTCGTATAAAATAATTTTTGATGAATATTCTTTTATTAGAAGACGACCTCATTCTTTCTGCTGAACTTTGCCGATTTTTAGAATCCAATAATTTCAACTGTGATAAAATATATGATGGAGAAACATTTCTTCGTCAGATTAAAAATAATACATACGATCTGTATCTGCTCGATATCAACGTTCCGAAAATAAACGGGCTGGATGTATGTCAGACGATTCGTTCTTTTGATAAAAATACCCCGATCATTATTATTTCGGCCTATGGAGATATTTCAGATAAAAAAGATGCCTTTACGCGTCTAGCTGACGATTATCTTGTAAAGCCTTTTCAGTTTGAAGAGCTGCTGTTAAGAATGAATTCCCTGCTGAGAAGGAAAGCTCCTTCAGATACCGCAGATCAGGATATTCTGAGGGTTGATGATCTTATTATCAATAAAACAGAGCAGAAGGTGTATCGTGGAGGAAATGAGATAACTCTTACATTAAAAGAGTTTCAGCTATTGGTTTATCTTGCGGAAGCGCAGGGAAGGACCGTATCTAAACAGCAGATTACAGAACACGTTTGGGAGCATAACTTTAATACGAATACGAATACCGTAGAAGTTTATATCAATTTCTTAAGGAAGAAAATTGATAAAGATTTTAAAATAAAACTGATTCACACCCGCTCCGGCTTCGGATATTACTTAAGTCCATTATAAATGTCTTTAAAAAGAAAGATAGCTTTAACGATCAGTATCGCCTTTTCATTGCTTTTTGGAATGGTGATGGCGGTGATCTATTTATCTTTTAATGATTTTAGAAGGGATGAATTTAAGGAAAGGTTCAGGCAGAGGTTAGAATTTACCACTCATTTTATATCAAAGTCTAAAGATTTTGAGGAAGAAGCGCCTGTTTTTTTTAATGAAAATTCAGATAATATTCTTTTGAACGAGAAAATTTTAATTTTCAACGAAAAGAAAGAGCTTATCTATAGTACAATCAAAGATAGAAATGTTACCTGGGATAGTGCTATGCTAAAAGAGCTGGATAGGAAAAAGATTATTTATACTGAAAAGACCGTTCCGGAGATTTATGCTGCACTCCGAAATATTAATGGTGAGAACTATTACATTCTTACCAGTGCATTTGATACCAATGGAAAATCAAAGTTGGGATATCTGAAATATCTTTTGATTGCGGCTTATGCAATGAGTACGCTTCTTATTGGATTTTTCAGTTATTATTTTGTAGAAAAATTTCTCCGGCCTTTAGAGGACCTTAATAAGGAAATTTCGGAAGTTACGGCTCATAAACTTACCACACAGATTCCGGTTCAGCAGTCAAATGATGAGATCAGTGTGCTTGCAAAATCTTTTAATACAATGATCGGAAGGCTGGATGATGTATTCCAGTCGCAAAAAGATTTTACAGCAAGTGCTTCCCATGAGATCAGGACTCCTATTACAAGAATGGCTTTTCAACTGGAAAATCTTATTAAATTTGAAGAACACTCTCCTAAAACTCTGTCTTCATTACAGCAGATTCAGCGGGATGTATACCAGCTGTCTGATTTAACCAATTCATTATTACTGCTTACAAAGTTTGATAAAGAAAATATTCAGACTATTTATGAAGAAGTGAGGATTGATGAAGTGATTTTTGAGGCCTTTGAAGGAGTAGAAAAAAGTTATCCTGATCTTAAACTTGATTTTTTAATCAGGGAAGATATTTCCGAAAACGCCTTTTTGACAATAAAAGGAATTCAATCACTGTTGGTTATTGTTTTTATTAATTTGTTTAAAAATGCAGCTGTCTATTCTGATGATACTGAGGTAAAGGTTCTGATTGCAGAAACCAACGAACATCTTTCCGTAGAGGTCATTTCCCATGGAGATACGATTTCCGAAGAAGAACAAACCAAATTATTTGAAGCCTTCACCAGAGGAAATAATTCTCAGAATATCTCAGGATCCGGGCTTGGGCTTAGAATTGTTAAGAGAATTCTTGAATATCACGACGCAGAAATTATTTATTCTTCACCAGGCGACTTCATGAATCAGTTTACCCTTACTTTTAAAAAATAAATTTCAATACCCAAGTTTCAGCGAATTAATCATAATTTTTGTTAAACTCTTGCTTGAATTTTAATCTAAAATTCAAGCAAGAGAGAATAATTTTCACAATATTTTCTTGTAAACATTTGTTGAAACGGCCTATTTAAGGACATTTTAATATTTTTTTAAGGCTCATTTAAGTTTCTTTTAATCGCATCAAAGCAATTTTGTAATTTAAAAAGAAAAATAATGAACAGAATTGCAGTGGTGTGCCTAGCCGTTTCCTCATTCATGGCAGCACAACAGCAAATGTCTCTTGTGGAATGTGAAGAAGCATTTCAGAAGAACAATCTCCAGCTGCTCGCCGAACAATACAACATCAATATGGCTGATGCAGATATTCTGCAGGCTAAAATCTGGGAATTGCCACAACTGAGCGGGCAGTTCAATGCCTACAATCCGGAAGGTAAAAAGTTTTTTGATATTGGACATTCAAAAGGAGCGGGAATTACTCAGCTTATTTACATGGGAGGCAAGAAGAAAAATGAAATTGCCTTTGCCAAATCCAATAAAGAACTGGCACAGCTTCAGTTCACGCAGCTGCTTGTAGATTTAAGATCACAGCTCCGCTCTGCATACTTCAATCTTTATTATGAGAAACTGAAATTGGAAAATACCAATAAGCAGCTCGTCTATATGAATGATCTTTTAAGTGCTTACCGTGTACAATCCGCGAAAGGAAATGTATCTCTTAAAGACGCGGTGAGATTACAGAGTCTTGTAATTCAGTTAAACCATGATAAACTGGAGATTAATAAAAATATTCTGGACTTTGAACAGAACTTAAAGGTCTTAACAGGTATTTCAGAAGATATAGATCCTCAAATGTCAGAAACCGAAGCTAAGGAATCTTTGGCCGCCCAACCTTTCGGCAGTGAAGATGAACTGAAAACTAAAGCTTTGGAAAACAATGCAGATTACCGATACAATTTAAAGCTGATAGACAATAGTAAGCTGTATGCTCAATGGCAAAAATCATTGAACGTTCCCGACCTGAATGTGGGAGCTGCATGGGATCAGGCAGGTGGTACATTTAATAATGAAGCCAATTTGACCCTGGGTATTCCTCTGCCTTTATGGAGAATCAACCAGGGAAATGTTGAAAAAGCCAACTATGCGATCAAACAAAATCAAAAAAATGCAGACTTTCAAAAGCTAACCCTTGAAACGAAAGTTCAATCTGCTTATAAAACATGGAGAGCACAATATGATCAGCTGGTGGATATCAAAACTACAGATCTGCAAAATATGGAACTGGTTTATAACGGAATGCTGACCAACTTCAGAAAAGGAAATGTCAACCTGATTGAATTTACTGACTTTATGGATAGTTACAGAGAAACCGCTCTTCAGATCTATGATATGAAAAATGAGATCATGCAGTCTGCTGAACAACTTAATCAACTAGTACAAACGAAAATCTTCTATTAAAACGATGAAAACATATATTATTCCCGTATTGATGGTCTTATCTTTAATGGCCTGTTCAAAAAAAGAGGCAGAAAAAACCAATCAGGCCAAAAAAGGCTTTGAACTGAGCAATACGATGCTGAGTTCTATTTCTCTGGCAAAAGTTGAAAAAAAGAATATAGAAGATGAATACAGCTTTTACGGAAAAATTTCTGCTGATAAAAATAGTTATATTGACGTTTATCCACTTGTTGGAGGAAATGTGATGAGTGTAAATGTGGAGCTTGGTGATTATGTGAAAAAAGGACAGGTGCTGGCTACCATCAGAAGTACAGAACTAGCAGAAATCCAAAAAGATGTGAGTGATGCAAAAACAGATTTGGTAGTAGCCAAGAATAACCTTCGCGTTTCTAAAGAACTATATGAAGGAAAGCTGAATACAGAAAGAGATGTTCTGGAAGCAAAAAGTCAGCTTCAGAAAGCAGAAGATCAATTGCAGAGAGCTACAGCAGTAAGTACCGTTTATAACGTGAATAGAGGAAATATTTACAGTGTTGTTGCGCCTATAAATGGTTATATCGTTCAGAAAAGCATCAACAAAGATATGCAGCTGAGAAGCGACAGAAGTGATAATATCTTTGACGTTGCCAATATGACCAATGTTTGGGCAATCATGAACGTTAATGAATCAGATATTGACAAGATCAGCCTTGGAATGAAAGCTCAGGTTTCGACTCTTTCTTATCCGGATAAATTTTTTGACGGGAAAATTGATAAAATATTTAAAATCATTGATCCTCAGACTAACGCAATGCAGGCTAGAGTAGTCCTTGATAATGCCAACGGATTATTGATCCCGGATAGTAAAGCAACCATAAAAGTTTCAAGTTTAGAAAGTAGCACGATGCTGACTGTCCCATCAAAATCGGTGATTTTTGATGATAACAAAAGTTTTGTCATCATTTTCAAATCAAGAACTGATGTGAAAATTAGAGAAATCAAAGTACTGAAGCAGGTAGGAGATGTTACTTATATTGCAGATGGTCTGAAAGAAGGTGAAGAAGTGATTACCAATAACCAGCTTTTAATATACCGTTCTTTAAACAGCTAGCGACCGTTAACCATTAAGAATGTTTTTAAGTACTCAGGAATTCTTTCATCATCTTAAAGGTTAAATTTTAGAGGTTTTAAAATAATTCCTTTCAACGGCTTTTTTAGGTCATCAATTTATCTATCATGAATAAATTCATAAAAAATATAATCGCTTTTTCATTAAAAAATAAAGCATTTACTTTTATCTGGGTGGCTATTTTAGCAATCTCCGGGTTTATAAGTTTCAAAAACATGCCTATTGAAGCTTTCCCGGATGTAACCAATACCCAGATTGTAATCATCACCCAGTGGAATGGACGTAGTGCAGAAGAAGTAGAACGTTTTGTCACTACACCTATTGAATTGGCGATGAGCCCGGTTCAGAAGAAAACAAGTGTGAGAAGTACCACTATGTTTGGTCTTTCCATTGTTAAAATTCTGTTTGACGACGGGGTGGACGATACTTTTGCCAGAAATCAGGTCAATAACCAATTAAGAACCATTAGCCTTCCTGATGAGGTAGATCCCGAAGTACAGCCACCCTACGGGCCAACCGGAGAAATTTTCAGATATACACTGGAAAGTAAAACAAAAGACTCCAGAGCACTCCTTACTTTACAAAACTGGGTCATTGACCGTGCCTTAAGAGGTGTACCCGGAGTAGCAGATATCAACGTATTTGGAGGACAGGACAAAGTATTTGAACTTAGTATCGATCCGAGAGCATTGGATAAATATAACCTGACTCCGCTTCAGGTATATGATGCCGTTACAAAGAGTAACCTGAATGTAGGTGGTGATGTCATTGAAAAAAATGGACAGGCTTATGTGGTAAGAGGAATTGGTTTGGTGAAATCTGTGGCAGATATTGGAAATATTACCATTCAAAATGATAGCGGAAACCCGGTACTGGTAAAAAATGTAGCTGAAGTTCACGAAAGCTCTATGCCTAGAGTGGGACAGGCAGCACTAAATAATCATGACGATACCGTAGAAGGAATCGTTGTAATGAGAAAAGGAGAGAATCCGAGAGAGGTTCTTATAGGCGTAAAAGCTAAAATTAAAGAACTGAACGAAAAAATACTCCCTAAAGACGTAAAAATGGTTACTTTCTATGACAGAGATAACCTGATGGACTTTACAACGCATACTGTAATGCATAACCTGATTGAAGGTATTGTACTGGTAACGGTAATCGTTTTAATCTTTATGGCTGATTGGAGAACCACTCTGATTGTTTCCATCATCATTCCTTTATCCCTGCTTTTTGCATTTTTATGTTTAAAACTGGCAGGAATGAGTGCGAACCTGCTTTCATTAGGAGCGGTAGACTTTGGTATTATCATCGATGGGGCCGTCGTCATGGTGGAAGGACTCTTTGTAATGCTGGACCATAAAGCCAAGCGTTATGGGATGGAGAAATTTAATAAACTCGCAAAAGGAGGCTGGATCAAGCAGACCGGAACCGGTTTGGGAAAAGCCATCTTCTTTTCAAAATTAATTATCATCACCTCTCTGATTCCTATTTTCTCATTCCAGAAAGTAGAAGGGAAAATGTTTTCTCCCCTGGCTTTTACCCTGGGATTTGCACTAATGGGAGCGTTGATCTTCACACTGACATTGGTTCCTGTTCTTTCTCATATCCTTTTAAATAAAAATGTAAGAGAAAAAAACAACCCATTTGTGAATTTTTGGGATAGGATCGTGCTGAAAGGCTTTAATATGACATTTAAGCATAAAAAGACGAGTATGATCGTTGCGATCTCTTTCCTTGTAGTTACTTTATTTTCTGGTAAATTCCTGGGAACTGAATTCCTTCCGCAGCTGAATGAAGGTTCTCTTTGGATTACAGCAGAAATGCCGATGAGTTCATCCTTAAAAGAGTCTCTCAAGACAGCAGATCTTTTGAAAAAGGATATTATGAGTTTCTCGGAAGTTACCGATGTTCTTGCACAGACAGGAAGAAGTAATGACGGTACTGACCCGAACGGATTTGGATTCGTACAGTTTGCTGTAAACCTTAAACCCAGAGAAGAATGGAAACGTAAGATCACCTATGATGAACTGATCAATGAAATTGATAAAAAACTGAGAAGTTATCAGGGGATTACTTTCAACTATTCCCAGCCTATTTCTGATAACGTGGCAGAAGCCGTAGCCGGTTTCAAAGCAGAAAACGGGATCAAGATTTATGGCGATAATTTGGAAACTCTTGATAAACTGGCTAATGAAGTCTTATTAAAGATCAAAGATGTAGACGGAGTAAAAGACCCGGGGATCATTAAAAATATTGGGCAGCCGGAAGTAAGTGTAGTACTAGACCGCGATAAAATGGCTGCTTATGGGGTAATGCCGGCAGACGCTCAGGCAGTACTGGAAATGGCTTTCGGAGGGAAAACTGCTTCAGAAATGTTTGATGGTGAAAGAAAATTCCCAATCCGTCTTCGTTATTCCCAGGAATACAGAACCGATGAAAATGACATAGCCTCATTAATGGTTCCGACACAGGATGGTGCCAAAATTCCATTAAAAGAGATCAGTAATATTGTTAAAGACAATGGAGCAGCATTTATATACAGAGACAATATTAAAAGATATATAGGGGTTAAATTCTCAATACGTGATCGTGATTTGGGAGGCACTATTGCCGATGCACAGAAAAAAGTGGAAACAATTGACCTTCCGGATGGCTATTCTGTAGGATGGACAGGGCAGTTTGAAAACCAGCAGCGTGCTTCACACAGATTGGCGCAGGTAGTCCCTGTGAGTATTCTGATGATCTTCTTCCTGTTGTTTATTCTGTTTGGAAACATCAAAGATTCACTGCTGGTACTTGCCAATGTCCCTTTTGCATTGATTGGGGGAATTATCGCCCTGCATGTTACGGGAATCAACTTTGGTATTTCCGCCGGAGTAGGAATGATTGCCCTTTTGGGGATATGTATTCAGAATGGAGTTATCCTTATTACCGAATTCCATCAGAATGTTAAAGATGGGATGGATATAGATACGGCCATATTAAGTGGAGTGAAATCCAGAACAAGACCCGTTATCATGACTGCGCTTATGGCATCCATTGGGCTTATGCCGGCAGCTTTGTCTACAGGAATTGGTTCAGAATCTCAAAAGCCTTTGGCAATTGTAATTATTGGAGGACTTATAACAGCAACGATACTTACACTGCTTATTTTCCCGATTATTTTCTGGATCTTCAACAGAACCAAAAAATCACAGCCGATTTAATTATTCTTTCATTTTATATTAAGCGGAAGCGCGGAAAACAAAGTTTTCCGCGCTTCTCTATTATTGAAATAAAATAAGGTGAGTTTAAAAGCCTGATCTTACTATAAAAACTATCACAGGATTGGGATGGTAAGAAAGAGGAATAGCTGCTCCTGTTATGGTATTGATGTACAAATTTTTGTAGATGAACCTACCACATTTATTAGATATGCTTTCGGGCTTATGCTTCCAATATCAAACCCATTAGCATTGGTAATAGTAATACCTAAAGAACCCGTTTCTGCCAAAGTTCCGTTATTTGGTGGGTTTTGCTGATATAACTTATCTGTATTATGATCAATCACAAATAGAATATTACAATGTCAAACACACTCAAACAAATGGGTAATATTTTTCTCATAGCACTGATTTTAGTGGTTGTTTCTATATTTACGAGAAAAAAATAAACATGGATCTGCCGATATAATGATTGTTTAATAAACTTTTTTGTTACTTATTGCATTCATAATTAATGAGATAGTTTAGAATTTTAATAAAACGCTGCGAAGGATTTTTTTCAATCCGGAAAAATGTGTAAATTTGCAGTCTCAATACATTAAAATGTAAGGTTTGTACTTCATTGGATGTGAATATTGAAAGTTTTTTTAATAAAAAGTTTTTGGTATTTAAAAATTCATTATATTTGCACACCGAAAATTTGAAAAACAATAAATAAATAATTTTAAATCATGGCAAAGGAAACGTTTAATCGTAACAAACCACACTTGAACATTGGTACTATTGGTCACGTTGACCATGGTAAAACTACTCTTACAGCTGCTATTTCTGCTGTATTAGCTAGCAAAGGTCTTGCTGAGAAAAAAGACTTCTCTGCAATTGACTCTGCTCCAGAAGAAAAAGAAAGAGGTATTACTATCAATACTGCTCACATCGAATACGAAACTGAAAAAAGACACTATGCTCACGTTGACTGTCCAGGTCACGCCGATTATGTTAAGAACATGGTAACTGGTGCTGCTCAAATGGATGGAGCTATCGTAGTATGTGCTGCAACTGATGGTCCAATGCCTCAAACTAGAGAACATATCCTACTTTGCCGTCAGGTAAATGTACCAAGAATCGTTGTTTTCATGAACAAAGTTGACATGGTAGACGATGCTGAGTTATTAGAGCTTGTTGAAATGGAGCTTAGAGACTTATTATCTACTTATGACTTTGACGGAGACAACTCTCCAGTAATTCAAGGTTCTGCATTAGGTGCTCTTACAGCAGCTACAGCAGCTACTCCTGATACTGAAGATAAGTGGTTCAAGAGCGTTGAAGAATTGATGGATGCTGTTGATACTTGGATCGAGCAACCACCAAGAGATACTGAAAAGCCATTCTTGATGCCAATTGAAGACGTATTCTCTATTACAGGTAGAGGTACTGTAGCAACTGGTAGAATCGAGGCTGGTGTTATTAACACTGGTGATCCGGTTGATATCGTAGGTATGGGTGACGAAAAATTAACTTCTACTATTACAGGAGTTGAGATGTTCAGAAAAATCCTTGATAGAGGTGAAGCTGGAGATAACGTAGGTCTATTGTTGAGAGGTATTGAAAAAACTGACATCAAGAGAGGTATGGTTATCGCTAAGAAAGATTCAGTTAAGCCACACAAAAAATTCAAAGCTTCTGTTTATATCCTTTCTAAAGAAGAAGGTGGACGTCACACTCCATTCCACAACAAGTACCGTCCTCAGTTCTATGTAAGAACTACTGACGTTACAGGTGAGATCTTCTTACCAGAAGGTGTAGAAATGGTAATGCCAGGAGATAACTTAGAGATCACTGTAGAATTGTTACAGCCAATCGCTCTTAACGTAGGTCTTAGATTTGCAATTAGAGAAGGAGGTAGAACAGTTGGATCTGGTCAGGTTACTGAAATCATAGACTAATCATCTTAAAATAAATAAAGCTTCCGAAAGGAAACTCTCGGAAGCTTTTATCTACGGGCATCGTCCAATGGTAGGATACCGGTCTCCAAAACCGTTGATCAGGGTTCGAATCCTTGTGCCCGTGCAAATATAAATTATGAGTTCATTTGTCGATTTTTTAAAAGGTTCTTATAACGAATTTAGACATAAAGTTGAATGGCCAAAGTGGGCTGACCTTCAGTCATCTACAATTGTGGTGACTATTGCGACAGTTATTCTGGCATTATTTACATTTGGAGTTGATGAATTGTTTTCTAAATCAATCAGCAACATCATAGGAATGTTAATCAACATGTTCAATTAATTATAAAAGTGTTTTCCCATAATGAGCGAATTGAAATGGTATGTGCTGAAAGCAATCAGCGGACAGGAAAATAAAGTGAAAAACTATATTGAGACAGAAATCAAACGTTTAGGGTTTGAGCAGTATGTTACTCAAGTGGTTATTCCTATGGAAAAGGTTATCCAGATTAGAAACGGTAAAAAAGTTCCTAAAGAGAAACCTTACTATCCTGGATACTTAATGATTGAAGCAGACCTGATGGGAGAAATTCCTCACGCTATCAAAAACATTCCTGGAGTTATATCTTTCTTAAGTTTAACTAAAGGAGGAGATCCTGTTCCAATGAGAAAATCTGAGGTAAACAGAATGCTTGGAAGAATGGATGAACTTTCAGAATTCGCAAGCGATGTTGAAATTCCTTATGTAGTAGGTGAAAACGTGAAAGTAATCGATGGACCTTTCAATGGATTCAACGGTACAGTTGAGAAAATTCTTGAAGACAAGAAGAAAATTGAAGTTTCTGTATTGATCTTCGGTAGAAAAACTCCAATGGAGTTGAGCTATATGCAAGTAGAAAAAGTGTAATAATCACTTCTAAAAATATAAAAAAGACTGCTATTAAGCAGTCTTTTTTGCTTTTACACTACTTTCTTGTTTTTAGTCAGATTTATCATGTTGAATGTTAATAAAACGATTCCAAAAGTTGTGAACTAAATAAAGTTTTTAAAATTCCTCTTTCCAACTTTAAGTTTTACCGTAAGTATTGTATTTTTTTGTTCTCTATATAGAGCTCCTTCCTTACTATAATTCATGATCTTTGTAATTATATTTGCTTTTTATTATTTGGGTCAGATTTACGTTTATGTATGTGTTTTTCTTTTGATGGCATACTTATTGCAAGCTACCAGTCTGTTAATCAATAAAATTTATATTCCCCTTGACTTCGTACACAAGATAAAATGTGTACAATATCTCTTTGTTTCATAATGAGAATAAAACAGAAACATAGAGAAGGTTAATATTAAAATAAACACACAACTCCATGACAAAAATTATTTCGACAGTCCTGTTGATGGGTATTGCTGTATCAGGTAATGCTCAGGTTGGTATAAACACAGCTAACCCAGAAAAGGAACTTACAGTTAATGGTACAATGAAGACATCTGGAATAGTCTTCAAACAACCCCTGGAAAAGCTTGGAACCAATGAAAATTACACCTTCATTATCAAGTCTCCTGCTCCGGATAATAAAATTACGGCTTATAATGATTCATTTGTACCTAATTCCCCTGCACCAATCAACCTTATTCAGTACAAAATTACCTGTGATCCTTCAGATAAAGATTGGGTGAATCAGTTTGATACAAAAATAAATTCTCAAAAATTTCTGGTGGTGATCTCTTCTTTTGGGTTTACTCAACCGACAAGAACTTTTTCTGCCGACTGGCTTACGCCGGTACCTCAGATTTTTGCCTATTCTACAGGAGGAACCTGGAAATTGAAAGCCGATTATCAGGGATTCTCGCCAGACTCATCATTTCCAACTGGAGTGTGGACTCTTAATTTATTGGTCTTTGATAGATCATATGCAAAAGAATTTACTTCTACACAAAATCTTGGTGCTTCTACAACTGGTGCTGCAGCAGCTCCGCTAATTCAATAAAAAACATATATTCTATGAAAATAATTATTATGATATTCTTAACGGGCTTTGCTTTTTCCGGCATTAATGCCCAGGTTGGAATTAACACAAACGCTCCTAAAGGAACTCTTGATGTAGTAGGAGAAACATTAGTTGAGTCTTATTTGATAGATACTGAAAATACAAAAGCAGCTGGAAACTATCTTCTCCTTACCCGCTCTAAAGATACTTCACCGGTAGGGAAAGTTAAGCTGCTTGATATTTCACTTCGTAACGTAGCACCGGTCAATATATATAGTATCATTTTGAGAAATGTAAAAGAAGATGAAGTTGTGAATCTCAATACGGGATTAGATACCTCTAAATATGTTGTTGCTATTACAAATGCTGTTTTTACTGGTGCTGTGCCGGGAGTAAATACAACAACATCTCCAAAATCTTTCGGTTCTTATTCTACTGAAGTAACTCAGATTCCTTTTGCCGGGAAAAACTATCATGCTGTCAATTTAGGTTTTAAAGGAGCTGGTACGGCTTCTGCGCAAAATGGGACTTGGACGTTTACCCTAAATGTTTTTGAAAAATCATTAGTAAAAGATTGGGGAACTTTTAATGGTTCTGTTTCAGCGTCAGCTTCGCCGTCTTATTCGGGAGTATCAACCAATACGCCTTTAGGGCTTCAATAAAATACTATGGAAAGAAAATTTTTTATCGCAATAATGATAGGCCTGGGAATATTTTTAAATGCCCAGAAAGGTAAAGTAGGGATTAATACTGCGAGCCCTACTGAGACACTTGAGGTTAATGGTAAAACGTATACAAATTCGTTATATCTAAGAAATCCGGGAGAACCTACAATGTCCGGGGGAAGCTTTTTAGCTACTTCGCAAAATGCGCTTCAGTTGTATGATCCAAATTTGGAAAGCAGCGGATTGTTTAATTATATCAAACTTTCACTTACAGGAGTATCCGGTGACGGACTGACAGATTATGATACGAAGATAGATGCTAATAATTTCATGGTAGTATTACATAATTATTCCTTCAGAACCAGTGATAACTCTACCAATGTTATGCTTGACTACGGAAATAATGGCGTTAATGACAATAAGCAGGGCTCGCCGGATGTAGTAGCTTTCAAAAGTAATGGAACATGGCATATCAGAGCAAAATTTACTGATAGCAGAATTGTTGCCACTAATACAAGCACTCCGTCCAGAAGCTATAACGACTTTACGATAGACCTCTACCTTATGGCTTATAAAAGACTGATTACAAAACAAAATATCGGTGATATAAATACTGATCTGGGAGGAACTGATGGTTCTACGAAGGCTGTCAATAAACCATCAGGTTTTTAACAAGTATAGTATACTTTGACATTTTAAAAAGACTGTCTCTGCTTTGAGACGGTCTTTCTTTTTCCCAGACAGGGGGTACATTTCTTTAAAAGTATTATTAATTCAGGATTTCTATTTTAAATGGAAGAATCAGACGCAGAAATAAAATATTCGGAGAAGGAAAAAAATAAATGATCTGAAAAATTTAGAACCTCTGTTTTTCAGATATTTTTTCTAAACTTTTTAAAAATCAGTAATTTCCGTTTGCTATTTCAAAAATATTTCATAATTTTGCAGTCCGAAAAGTAGGTTTATTGTTATGTGAGTGCATAACCTGCTGAATAATAAATGCTTCCAAACTCATTAATTATTCAAATTTAAAAAACAAACAATGGCTAAGAAAGTCTTTAAAATGGTAAAGCTTCAGGTGAAAGGTGGCGCAGCTAACCCTTCTCCACCAGTAGGTCCAGCATTGGGTTCTGCAGGTGTGAACATCATGGAGTTTTGTAAGCAATTTAACGGAAGAACCCAAGATAAGCCAGGGCAAGTTTTACCTGTAGTAATTACAGTATACGAAGACAAATCTTTTGAATTCGTTATTAAAACTCCACCTGCAGCGATCCAGCTAATGGATGCCGCTAAGATCAAGGGAGGTTCCGGTGAACCGAATAGAAACAAAGTAGGTTCTGTATCTTGGGATCAAGTGAAGAAAATCGCTGAAGATAAGATGACAGATCTTAACTGCTTTACAATCGATTCTGCTCTTTCTATGGTTGCAGGTACTGCTAGATCTATGGGATTAAAAGTAACAGGAGCTAAACCAACTAACGCTTAAAACTTAAAGAAATGGCAAAATTAACTAAAAAGCAAAAGGAAGCTTTAAGCAAAGTAGAAAAAGGAAGAATCTATAACCTTGAAGAAGGTTCAGCTCTTGTAAAAGAAGTGAACACTACAAAGTTTGATGCTTCAGTAGATATCGCTGTAAGATTGGGTGTAGACCCAAGAAAAGCAAACCAAATGGTAAGAGGTGTTGTATCTCTTCCTCACGGTACTGGTAAAGATGTTAAAGTATTAGCTCTTGTAACGCCAGATAAAGAAGCAGAAGCTAAAGCTGCTGGTGCTGATTATGTAGGTCTTGACGAATATTTACAAAAAATAAAAGAAGGTTGGACAGATGTTGACGTTATCGTTACTATGCCAGCTGTTATGGGTAAATTAGGTCCATTAGGTAGAGTATTAGGTCCAAGAGGTCTAATGCCTAACCCTAAATCAGGAACTGTAACAATGGAAATTGGTAAAGCAGTTGCTGAAGTAAAGGCTGGTAAAATTGACTTCAAAGTAGACAAGTATGGTATTATCCATGCTGGTATCGGTAAAGTATCTTTCGATGCTGCTAAGATTAAAGAAAATGCTCAGGAGCTAATCCAGACATTGGTTAAAATGAAGCCGACTGCTGCTAAAGGAACTTACGTGAAAAGCATTTACTTGTCTTCTACAATGAGCCCAGGTATTGCAATCGATACTAAATCTGTTAACTAATATAAATCCTTAAGACAATGACAAAAGACCAAAAAGTTGTAGCAATACAAGAGATCAAAGACTTGCTTCAGGATGCAAAAGTAGTATACGTAGCAGATCTAGACGGACTGAACGCTGCTAAATCTTCTGACTTCAGAAGACAAGCTTTCAAACAAAATATCAAAATAAAAGTGGTGAAAAATACACTTTTACAGAAAGCAATGGAACAAATCGAAGGAGTAGATTACTCTGAAATGTTCCAGACTTTTAAAGGAAACTCTGCATTAATGATTTCTGAGACTGCAAACGGTCCTGCAAAATTAATCCAAGGTTTCAGAAAGAAAGAAGATAAGCCAGCTTTAAAGTCTGCTTACCTTCAGGAAACTTTCTATGTTGGAGACGAAAACTTAACTGCACTTGCTAACATCAAGTCTAGAGAAGAAATGATCGGAGAAATCATCGGATTACTTCAATCTCCAATTCAAAGAGTTGTTTCTGCTCTTCAAAACAAATCTGAAACTGTAGAAGCTAAAGCTGAAGAGGCTGCTGCTCCTGCTGTAGAAGAAACTCCTGCTGAAGCTCCAGAAGCTGCTGCAGAAAGCACTGAAGAAACAAGTGCTGAATAATTATACTCAAAAAATTAAATAAATAATCAACAAAAACATTACAACAATGTCAGATTTAAAAAATTTAGCTGAAACGCTAGTAAACCTAACTGTAAAAGACGTAAACGAATTAGCTGCTATCCTTAAGGATGAGTACGGAATTGAGCCTGCTGCTGCTGCTGTAGTAATGGCTGGTCCTGGTGCTGAAGCTGCTGAAGAAAAGACTGAATTCGACGTAATTCTTAAGTCTGCAGGTGCATCTAAATTAGCTATCGTTAAATTAGTAAAAGATTTAACTGGTGCTGGTCTTAAAGAAGCTAAAGACATCGTAGATGGAGCTCCTGCTGCTATCAAAGAAGGTGTTTCTAAAGACGAAGCTGAAGCTCTTAAGAAGCAATTAGAAGAAGCTGGTGCTGAAGTAGAAGTTAAATAATTTCAATTTCACTACACATATAGAAGCCCGGGCAAAATGCCCGGGCTTTCTTTTTTTTGTGCATTCTCGATATTCTGTTGCTAGTGCCTTTAATAGAAAGAAAAGGGATGGGCTTGATAATTATTTTAATGCGTAGAATAATACCAATAAAGGCAGGTAAAGAAAGAATTGATTTCATTGATTCTCTTCGAGCTATGGTGTCTTGCAAAGCGGCATTAGGAACAGGATTACATTTCTTAGTATTAAAAAAACATCATGGACATATTAATTACCCGCGAAGTATATATTGTTTCTGTTTTACAGATCTTTAAATTTAATAAAGGCAATGGTAGTGATGCTTCTGTACTGTCTGCAATAGTTTGAATCCTTAAAATAGAATGTCAGTCAAGTATAAAATTTTATAAGGCTATTGTGAAATAATAAGAAGAAAACTGAATGTAGATAATAGCTGGCTGGTTTTCGAGCTGCCTGCTGTATTTTTAATGTCCTCAAAATGAGAGGATTTATTTGTTATTGTGGATAACTTTTCGTATATTTGCCCCTCTTTTGGCGCTAAAAATTGTTTATAATTTTATAAAATACAGAAAATCAACTCTTTCATTGTTTAAATCATGAAGGGGATTTTGTATATTATGGATATTGTAGTAATACTGCCTCAAAAGTAATAAAAATATTTTGCATTACACTGTGAAAAGATATACCAGTGTTGCAGTTAGGAATCAGATAGAAGACCTAAAGACCCTATAATGAAGAACAAAGACCGATAATTGCGCCAAAATTTTCTTTACTTTTTCTTTTTTATGACTTCTTTACCTTTTTCTCTCCTGATATTTTTTTAATAAATCAAAATATTTTTTAACCCTTTCTTAAAAGTTTTATGAGTAAAACAAAATCAACAACTCAAGGAAATCCGAGAATTAATTTCTCATCAGCGAAAGGAAAAATTATCACTCCTGACTTTTTGGATATCCAAATTGAGTCTTTCAGAGAATTTTTCCAGCTTGATACACTTCCTGAAGCCAGAAAGACAGAAGCTCTTTACAAGACTTTCCAAGAGAATTTCCCAATTACGGATTCAAGAAATCAATTCGTATTAGAATTCTTAGACTATCTGGTAGATTCTCCACGTTATTCAATCGATGAGTGTGTGGAAAGAGGACTTACTTATTCAGTTCCTCTAAAAGCAAGACTTAAATTGTATTGTACTGACCCGGAACACGAAGATTTCCAAACTGTGGTTCAGGATGTATATTTAGGTCCGGTTCCTTATATGACGCCAAGTGGATCTTTCATCATCAATGGTGCAGAAAGAGTTATTGTTACGCAGCTTCACCGTTCACCTGGTGTATTCTTCGGACAGACTTATCACGCTAACGGAACCAAACTTTATTATTCAAGAATTATTCCTTTCAAAGGATCTTGGATGGAATTTACAACGGATATCAACAGCGTAATGTACGCGTATATCGACCGTAAGAAAAAGTTACCATTAACAACTTTATTAAGAGCTATCGGATACGAATCTGACAAGGATATCCTTCAGATCTTTGACCTTGCTGAAGAAGTGAAAGTTTCTAAAGCTGCCCTTAAGAAAGTGGAAGGGAGAACATTGGCTGCGAGAGTATTGAACACTTGGTTCGAAGATTTCGTAGACGAAGATACAGGTGAAGTAGTTTCTATTGAAAGAAACGAAATCATCTTAGATAGAGAAACTATTCTTGAAAAAGAACATTTAGATCTTATCTTGGATGCTGGTGTTAAATCTATCTTGATTCACAAAGAAAACAGCAATGAATTCTCTATCATCCAGAATACATTACAAAAAGACCCTACAAACTCTGAAAAAGAAGCTGTAGAGTATATTTATCGTCAGTTAAGAAATGCAGATCCACCAGATGAGGAAACTGCAAGAGGAATTATTGAAAAACTATTCTTCTCTGAGCAGAGATACTCTCTTGGTGAAGTAGGACGTTACAGATTGAATAAAAAATTAAGTCTTAACATCCCAACTACAACTGAGGTTCTTACTAAAGAAGATATCATTGCAATTGTAAGACACTTAATTGAGTTAGTAAACTCAAAAACTGATGTTGATGATATTGACCACTTATCAAACAGAAGAATTAAAACTGTTGGTGAGCAATTAGCAGGACAGTTCGGAGTAGGTCTTTCAAGAATTGCAAGAACAATCAAGGAAAGAATGAACGTTAGAGATAACGAAATCTTTACTCCGCTTGATCTTGTAAATGCAAAGACACTAACATCTGTAATTAACTCATTCTTTGGTACCAACCAGCTTTCTCAGTTCATGGACCAAACCAACCCACTATCAGAGATCACTCACAAGAGAAGATTATCTGCACTAGGGCCTGGTGGTTTATCAAGAGAAAGAGCAGGTTTCGAGGTTCGTGACGTTCACCATACCCACTACGGTAGAATTTGTCCAATTGAAACTCCGGAAGGACCAAACATTGGTTTGATTTCATCTTTGGGTATTTATGCGAAAATCAACAGATTAGGTTTCATCGAAACTCCGTATAGAAAAGTAGAAGGTGGTAAGATTGAACTTAATTCTGATCCTATCTACTTAAATGCAGAAGACGAAGAAGACAAAGTAATTGCCCAGGCAAACGTTGAATTGAGCGATAACGGAGACTTCTTAACAGATAGAATTATTGCAAGATTAGATGGTGACTACCCGGTAGTTGAGCCAGCTCAGGTTAACCTTATCGATGTTGCACCAAACCAGATTTCTGGTATTTCCGCTTCATTAATTCCATTCTTGGAGCATGATGATGCGAACCGTGCATTGATGGGATCTAACATGATGCGTCAGGCCGTTCCTCTATTGAAGCCACAGGCTCCAATCGTTGGTACAGGGCTTGAGCAGCAAGTTGCAAGAGATTCTAGAATCTTAATTAACGCTGAAGGAACAGGTACTGTACAGTACGTAGATGCTGACAGAATCATTATTAAATATGAAAGAAGCGATGACGAAGATTTAGTACAATTCGAGTCTGCTACTAAAACATATAAACTTACTAAGTTTAGAAAAACTAACCAGAGTACAACAATTACCCTAAGACCAAACGTAAGAGTAGGTGATGTAGTGGAGAAAGGACAGGTACTTTGCGACGGTTATGCTACTGAAAAAGGAGAATTAGCTCTTGGTAGAAACTTAGTGGTAGCCTTCATGCCTTGGAAAGGATACAACTTTGAGGATGCAATCGTAATCAACGAAAAAGTTGTACGTGAAGACTGGTTTACTTCAATTCACGTGGATGAGTACTCTCTGGAAGTTCGTGATACCAAATTAGGTATGGAAGAGCTTACCGCTGATATTCCAAACGTTTCTGAAGAAGCTACTAAAGATCTTGACGAGAACGGTATGATCAGAATCGGTGCTGAAGTGAAGCCTGGAGATATCATGATTGGTAAAATTACTCCAAAAGGTGAATCTGATCCGACTCCTGAAGAAAAACTTCTTAGAGCAATCTTCGGTGATAAAGCTGGTGATGTAAAAGATGCATCATTAAAAGCAGACTCTTCATTAAGAGGAGTTGTTATCAACAAGAAATTGTTCTCAAGAAACATTAAAGACAAAAAGAAAAGAACTGAAGAAAAACTTAAACTTGAAGAGATTGAAAACACTTACAAGGCTAAGTTTGACGAGTTGAGAAATACTTTAATTGAAAAATTAAATACACTGGTAAGCGGTAAAACTTCTCAAGGGGTACAAAATGACCTTGATGAGGAAATTATCGGTAAAGGGGTGAAGTTCACTCACAGATTATTGACTTCAGTTGAAGATTATGTAAACGTTAGTGGTGCAGACTGGACAGTTGATGCTGATAAGAATGAATTGATCAAACAATTAATTCACAATTACAAAATCAAATATAACGACATCCAGGGAGTTAAGAACCGTGAGAAATTTGCAATTTCAATCGGAGATGAGCTTCCAGCTGGTATCATGAAGTTGGCTAAAGTTTATATCGCTAAGAAACGTAAACTGAATGTAGGAGATAAAATGGCTGGACGTCACGGTAACAAAGGTATCGTTTCAAGAATCGTTCGTGAAGAAGATATGCCATTCCTTGAAGACGGAACACCAGTAGATATCGTATTGAATCCAC
Organism: Chryseobacterium sp. 14P4.3.2; assembly: GCF_057799275.1. Classification (NCBI taxonomy): domain Bacteria; kingdom Pseudomonadati; phylum Bacteroidota; class Flavobacteriia; order Flavobacteriales; family Weeksellaceae; genus Chryseobacterium; species Chryseobacterium sp. 14P4.3.2. The sequence goes on along the minus strand of NZ_JBYOKO010000008.1, from coordinate 146,739 downwards.
TAGGGGTACCTTCTCGTATGAACATCGGTCAGATTTATGAAACAGTTCTTGGATGGGCTGGTCAAAAATTAGGATTGAAGTTCGCTACACCAATCTTTGACGGAGCAACTCTTGATCAGATTACTGAGTACACTGAGAAAGCAGGTCTTCCTAAATTCGGTCACACTCACCTTTATGATGGGGGTACCGGAGAAAGATTTACACAGGCTGCAACAGTTGGTATCATCTATATGTTGAAACTAGGGCACATGGTTGATGACAAAATGCACGCTCGTTCTATCGGTCCTTACTCATTGATTACTCAGCAGCCGTTAGGAGGTAAAGCTCAGTTCGGAGGTCAGAGATTCGGAGAGATGGAGGTTTGGGCACTTGAAGCATTCGGTGCATCCAATATCTTGAGAGAGATCCTGACTGTGAAGTCGGATGACGTGATTGGTAGAGCAAAAACTTATGAAGCAATTGCAAAAGGTGAATCTATGCCTGAACCAGGTATTCCAGAATCATTTAACGTATTACTTCACGAATTACAAGGACTTGGACTTGATGTAAGACTTGAGGAATAATTTTAAATTTTGAGTGTTGAATTTTGAATCAGTTCAGAATTTATAATCCAGAATTTATAATCCAAAATCTAAAATCTAAAAAATGTCAAATAAAAATAAATCAAGTAGATTTAATAAAATAACCATCGGTTTAGCTTCACCGGAGTCTATTTTACAAGACTCAAGAGGGGAGGTTTTAAAACCGGAAACTATTAACTACAGAACTCACAAGCCTGAAAGAGACGGGCTATTCTGTGAGAAAATCTTTGGTCCTGTAAAGGATTACGAATGTGCTTGTGGTAAGTACAAGAGAATTCGTTACAAAGGGATCGTTTGTGACCGTTGTGGAGTAGAAGTTACTGAGAAAAAAGTAAGAAGAGAGAGAATCGGGCACATTAATCTTGTAGTTCCAATTGCACACATCTGGTATTTCCGTTCATTACCAAACAAAATCGGATATCTTTTAGGAATTCCTTCTAAGAAATTAGATATGATCATCTACTACGAAAGATATGTAGTGATCCAACAGGGTATTGCTAAGAAATTAGACGGTTCTGATTTTGATAATATGGAATTCCTTACAGAAGAAGAATACCTTGATATCATGGAAACTCTTCCTGTAGAAAACCAGTATCTTGATGACTCTGATCCAAACAAATTCATCGCCAGAATGGGAGCTGAAGCTGTTGAAGATCTACTAAAAAGAATCGATCTTGATGCATTGTCTTTCGACTTAAGACACAAAGCTCACAATGAAGGTTCTAAGCAAAGAAGAACTGAAGCTCTGAAAAGATTGAACGTTGTAGAAGCATTAAGAGGTGCTAATACAAGAATGATCAACAGACCAGAGTGGATGATTATGCGTGTACTTCCAGTGATCCCACCAGAACTAAGACCATTAGTTCCATTGGATGGAGGACGTTTCGCAACTTCTGACTTAAATGACCTTTATAGAAGAGTTATCATTAGAAACAACCGTTTGAAGAGATTATTGGAGATCAAAGCTCCTGAGGTAATCTTAAGAAACGAGAAGCGTATGCTTCAGGAATCAGTAGATTCATTATTTGATAATACAAGAAAATCTTCTGCAGTAAAATCTGAATCAAACAGACCATTGAAATCACTTTCAGATTCATTGAAAGGTAAGCAAGGTCGTTTCCGTCAGAACTTACTAGGGAAAAGGGTTGACTACTCTGCACGTTCGGTAATTGTTGTAGGTCCAAACTTACAGCTTCACGAGTGTGGTATCCCTAAAGATATGGCAGCTGAACTTTACAAACCGTTTATCATTAGAAAACTAATTGAAAGAGGAATTGTAAAAACAGTAAAATCTGCAAAAAGAATTATTGATAGAAAAGAACCAGTAGTTTATGATATCCTTGAAAATGTGATGAAAGGTCACCCGGTACTATTGAACAGGGCACCTACGCTTCACAGACTTGGTATTCAGGCTTTCCAACCTAAGATGATCGAAGGTAAGGCAATCCAGCTACACCCGTTAGTAACCACTGCATTCAACGCCGATTTCGATGGTGACCAGATGGCGGTACACTTACCGTTAGGACCAGAGGCAATCCTTGAAGCTCAGTTATTGATGTTAGGTTCTCAGAACATCTTGAACCCTGCAAATGGTTCTCCAATTACAGTACCTTCTCAGGACATGGTTCTTGGTCTTTATTTCATGACCAAAGAATTGAGCTCTACAGAAGATATGAAAGTAAAAGGTGAAGGCCTTGCATTCTACTCTCCTGAAGAAGCGGAAATCGCTTATGCTGAAGGTAGAGTTTCTCTAAATGCTAAGGTAAGATGTAGATTACCTATCAAAGAAGATGGAACAATCGTAACACGATTGATTGAAACTTCTGTTGGTAGAATTTTATTCAACCAGATTGTACCTAAGCAGTCAGGGTATATCAATGAACTTCTTACTAAGAAATCATTGAGAAACGTTATCGGTAAGATCCTTGCTGATACAGATTTCCCTACCACTGTGAAGTTCCTTGATGCAATGAAAGACTTAGGGTATTCAAATGCATTCAAAGGAGGTCTTTCATTCTCACTAGGTGACATCGTAGTTCCTGTTGAGAAAAAGCAGATGATTGCTACTTCAATTGAAACTGTAGACGAAATTAGAGCCAACTATAACATGGGTCTGATTACAGATACAGAACGTTATAACCAGGTAATTGACGTTTGGACAAACACCAACGCAGGATTAACTGAAATGATCATGAGCAGAATGAAAACCGACCAAGGTGGTTTCAACTCTGTATACATGATGCTTGACTCTGGAGCAAGGGGTTCTAAAGAACAGATCCGTCAGTTATCAGGGATGAGAGGTTTGATGGCAAAACCGCAAAAAGCAGGTTCTACCGGTGCGGAAATTATCGAAAACCCAATCCTTGCCAACTTTAAAGAAGGTCTTTCAATTCTAGAATACTTTATCTCTACCCACGGTGCCCGTAAAGGTCTTGCGGATACCGCTCTTAAGACAGCCGATGCTGGTTACTTAACGAGAAGATTGGTAGACGTTGCGCAGGACGTTATCGTTACAGAAGACGACTGTGGAACTCTAAGAGGTACAGAAGTTACTGCACTTAAGAAAAATGACGAGATCGTTGAAAGAATCTCTGAAAGAATCTTAGGTAGAGTATCTCTTCATAATATCTATGATCCTGAAACTGATGAGCTGATTGCTACAGCAGATCAGGTAATCATCGAAGCATTAGCTAAGAGAATTGAACAAGCTGGACTGGAAGCAGTTGAAGTTCGTTCACCGTTAACTTGTGAAGCTAAGAAAGGTATCTGTGCGAAATGTTATGGTAGAAACCTGGCAACAGGTAAAGTGATCCATATGGGTGAAGCTGTAGGTGTAATTGCAGCTCAGTCAATTGGTGAACCGGGAACTCAGTTAACATTGAGAACTTTCCACCAGGGAGGGGTTTCAACAAACGTTTCTGAAAACCCATCTATTGTGGCTAGAAGAGACGGTATCGTTGAATTGGATGAAGTAAGAACAATTACTTCTGAAGACGAAAACGGTAACACTGCAGAAGTAGTGGTTTCACGTACAACAGAATTCAGGTTGGTTGCTGATAATGACTCTAAAACTCCATTAATGATCGCTAACGTACCGTACGGTGCTATATTAGCTGTGAAACCAGGTGATAGAGTGAAAAAAGGAGATGTTATCTGTAAGTGGGATCCGTATAACGCGGTTATCATTGCAGAAACTGCTGGTAAGGTAGAATATGAAGATATTATCCAGGGTATTTCATTCCAACTTGAAATTGACGAACAAACAGGATTCGAAGAGAAAGTAATCTCTGAATCTAGAAATAAGAAAGCTGTACCTACCCTTAAAGTGGTAGACTCTAAAGGAGTTGAGCAAAAAGCTTACAACTTACCGGTAGGAGCCCACTTAATGGTAAATGATGGTGAAAAAATTAAAGCTGGTAAAGTTTTAATCAAGATCCCAAGAAAAGCTGCAAAAACAGGGGATATCACCGGAGGTCTTCCGAGAGTTACCGAACTATTCGAAGCAAGAAACCCTTCAAACCCAGCGGTTGTAACTGAAATCGACGGGGTAGTTTCTTACGGAAAAATTAAGAGAGGTAACCGAGAATTGATCGTAGAAGCTAAAACTGGAGAAAGAAAAATTTACTTGGTAAAACTTTCTAACCAGATCTTGGTTCAGGAGAATGACTTCGTAAGAGCTGGTTCTCCACTTTCTGACGGTTCTATCACACCGGAAGATATCTTAAGAATTAAAGGTCCAACTGCGGTTCAGGAATACCTAGTAAATGAAATTCAGGAAGTTTACCGTCTACAGGGGGTAAAAATCGACGACAAGCACTTCGAAATCATCGTAAGACAGATGATGACAAAAGTATCTATCGTAGATGGAGGTGATACTCAATTCCTTGAAGGAGCTCTTGAGCATAAATATGACTTCCTTGAAGAAAACAACAGAGTATTCGGTCTTAAAGTAGTAGTAGAGGCTGGTGATTCTAAAGAATTCAAACCAGGTCAGATGATTACTGCAAGAGAATTAAGAGACGAAAACTCTAAGCTTAAGCGTGAAGATCAGGCTTTAGTTGAAGTGAGAGAAGCTTTACCTGCTACAGCAACGCCTGTATTACAAGGTATTACAAGAGCAGCACTTCAAACTAAGTCGTTCATGTCTGCAGCATCATTCCAGGAAACAACTAAGGTTCTTAACGAAGCAGCTGTTGCTGGTAAAGTAGATTATCTTGGTGGTCTGAAAGAAAACGTAATTGTAGGACACAGAATTCCTGCAGGTACAGGTCTTAAAGAGTATCAGAGTGTTATCGTAGGTTCTAAGAAAGAATTCGAAGACCTTAACTAAAATTAATGATTTGAAATTTGGGGTTTGGATTTATTTTTATATTTTCACAATCTCAAATTTCGAATTTTAAAAACATAATTTATAACAATGGACAACAATCAAAATCCACAAGACGGAAACATCAACATCGAATTAAACGAAATGGTAGCTGCTGGTATCTATGCTAACTTAGCATTGGTAAACCACTCTCCATCTGAATTTGTAGTAGACTTTATTCAGTTGATGCCAGGTGTTCAGCAAGCTAAAGTAAGATCAAGAGTTATTCTTGCTCCACTTCACGCTAAAAGAGTATTAAGTGCTCTTCAGCAGAACATTGCTAACTACGAGCAGCAGTTCGGAGAAATCAAAGAAGTTGAGCCTTTCGTATTAGGAGGAAACAACGTACAAGCTTAAGATTTCTTTTACAATAAAATAGAATGCCTCGGTTTTCCGGGGCATTTTTTGTTCATAGCTGCCCATAAATAATTACAGAAACAAATTGAATTTATCTAATTGTTAATTTTTTTTAATAAAACAAAATTATATAATAACCATATATCAATTTTATATATTTGTTTCAGAAAAAGTAGAAAATATTAAATATGATTGATAACTCATTCGTAGTAAATAAATTTGGTTTTTTAGGGGCTGATTTCTTATCTGAACTTGAAAAACACGCTGTTATAATAGATATAAAAGCAAAAAGCGAAATTATAAGGGAAGGACAGAAAAATAAGTTTGTTCCTTTCCTGATAAAAGGTTCTATTAAGGTCTTTACACTTAATGACGGGCGAGAACTTATCTATTACTATATCAAGCCCAAAGACAGCTGTCTGATGACCTTTTCATCTATTCTGACAGACTATATCAGCAGAGTGTATGCTGTTGCTGAAGAAGACTCTAAAGCACTCCTGATTCCCGTTTCTGTCATACATGAATGGCTCATCAGATTTCCGGAGATCAATAAAGTTTTTTACCATGAGTATGACCGTAGGTTTTCAGAAGTTATGAATATGGTGAATGATGCTGTTTTCCACCGATTAGATAAAAGAGTGCTGAACTATATTAAACAACAGATTTCATCCACAGGAAACAATCCTGTCAAGCTAACCCATCGCGAAATTGCAAGCAGTTTAGGTACTTCCAGAGAAGTTGTAAGCCGGGTTATGAAAAAAATTGAAAATGAAGGTGAAATTTTGCAGACCAAGTCAGGAATAAAAGTTCCTGTAAATGAAAATGTTAGAATAGGCTAATTTAAATTGTTTGAAAAGCTTATATCTATTATTGATAAAAACGATTCCCTCGGTGACTTTTATCACCTATTTTTGAATTGAGATCTCTATAAGTTTGTCATATCATAATTTAATTCAAATTGTATATGACAAAAACTCTCTTATTTTTGTCGATACTTTCATCAGGTCTTGTCTTCGCACAGGAAGATCTGCTGAAAGATATTGACACGGTGAAAACCAGCACAGAAAATTCGCAGCCTGCTTTCAAAGCACTTCAGATTGTTACAGGACAGTCTACGAAATTGGCAGCTAAAAAAGAATGGTATATTATTGTTGCCCACAGATTCGGAGATATAAGTGCCGGATTTAAAGACTTTTTTGGCCTGGATCATGCTTCAACCAAGCTGGGGGTTATCTATGGTATTTCGGATGCTGTCTCAGTGAGTCTGTCCAGAGAAACCAACCTGAAAACCTTTGAAGGAGCAGTGAAATACAGACTGGTAAGGCAAAGTGATAACTTTCCGGTAGATATTGTAGGTTACAATGTAATGGCAACCAATACTGAGCTGAGCAAAGATGCCTATCCCTACCTTAAATTCAGTGACAGGCTTTCTTACCTTACACAGGCATTGATCTCAAGAAGATTCAGTGATAAACTTTCATTACAGCTTACCCCTTCTTACGTTCATAAAAATCTTTATGAGCCCTCTATTGAAAATAAAAATCAGTTTTTGGCAGGCCTTGGAGGTCGCTATAAAATTTCAAAAAGAATTTCTGTAAATGCAGAATACTTTGTGAATTTTGATGATCACAGTTTTTATAAAAATCCTTTATCATTAGGAGTGGATATAGAAACCGGGGGACATGTTTTCCAGCTTTTACTTACAAATTCCCAGATCAATTCTGACATCGGATACCTTACCAATGCGGCAGGAAATTGGGGAAAAGGACATATTTTCTTTGGGTTTAATCTTTATAGAGTTTTTTAATATGAAAAAGTTAACATTATTACTGGTAGCATCAGCAGCAACTCTACTGATAGCCTGCGAGAGTACAACTTACGAAGAGATTTCAGATAACACACCCATTATAGTACCGGTAAAATATACAGAAGAAATAAAACCGATTATGGATAATAACTGTGTAAGCTGTCATTCTGCGGCAAGCTTTAAACCACTGGTTACTTATGATCAGGTGAAAAATAATATTGACGGAATTCTGGACCGTATCCAAAGAGCCAATGGTGTTCCCGGAAAAATGCCTCAGGGAGGTTCGCTGTCTGCAACACAGGTTAATATTTTTATAAAATGGAAAACAGACGGATTAACGGAAAATTAAAAAAATTAATATGAAAAAATTAGTATTATTAAGCGTATTACTGCTTTCTGCCAGTTATGCTTCAGCACAGAAATATAGCTCGAAAACGGGAAAAGTAAGCTTCGAAGCCTCAGTGCCTTTATTTGATGATATTTATGCTCTGGATGATAATAATATTGTCATTCTAAATGCGGATAATGGCGAGATGGCATCCGTTTCAACGGTCAAAAACTTTCATTTTAAAACAAAACTAATGGAAGAACATTTCAATGAAAGCTATGCTGAGACGGCTAAATATCCAAAAACAACATTCAAAGGAAAAATAGTCAACTTCGACAAAACTAAGCTTACTGAGAGTCCACAAAAATATACTATTCAGGGTACTCTCAACTTTCATGGGGTAGATAAAGCGGTTTCTTCGGCAGCTACCCTATATTCAAAAGACGGTAAAATCTATATGCAGGGAGGTTTTGTTGTAAAACCTGCAGATTATAAAGTAACCATTCCTAAAATGGTTATGAAAAAAGTTGCAGAAAATGTAAATGTTGACTATTACTATGCTATGGTAAAACAATGAGAAATATAGTCTTAATCTTAGGAATATTCCTGAGCTCATTATTATTTGCTCAGGAAAAGGGAAAATCAATCTTTGATATTGCAAGAACCGGAACTGTTACCGAAGTAAAGGAGCTGATGAAGCAGAACCCCGACATCATCAATCTGGTTAATGAAAATGGTTTTTCTCCCCTTATTTTAGCTTGTTACAGAGGAAATACAGAAGTTGCTGAATTTCTGATTGATCATGTAAAAGATGTCAACTATAAAAGCCGCGAAGGAACGGCATTGGCAGGTCTTGCAGTGAAGTACGATAAACAACTTACAGAAAACCTTTTAAAGAAAAATGCAGATCCTGATATTGCTGATTCTACAGGATATACCCCTTTATTTTGGGCTGTGAAATTTGGAAACAAAGAATTGGTAGAGCTGCTGATACAATATAGAGCAGACAAAACAAAAAAAGATTCAGCGGGTATGACTCCATTTGAATATGCATTGCAAACCAATAACAAGGAAATTATAAATCTTTTAAAAAATTGATATGAAAAAAACTCTACTTACAATCAGTTTAGCTCTGGCCAACTTGGTTTGGGCTCAGTTTTCGTCGGGAACGGTAAATTTGCCGGCAACAGCCATGACGGTGAAATTGGATACTACTCCTACAGGAGTAACTCTTACGGTGACGGGAGACAGCAATTCGATGTTGGGGATAGGATTTGGAGGTAACGGATCAAGCAGCGGGGGAATGGCTCCTGGTACAGATGGGTTTATCTATAATTCTTCAGCGAACAGGGATTATACATTCATCGGAATGACAACACCTACAGCTGATCCTTCTCAGGACTGGACAGAAACCTCCAATACAGTATCCGGAACTACAAGAACAGTTGTGGCCACAAGATCGCTTTCCGGAGGAGCAGGAGACTTTGCCATTCCTAATTCTGCAGGGGCAATCAATATTTTCTATTCTCGTAAAAGTGGAGGGACTACTTTAGGGTATCATGATGCAGGAAGAGGATATGCCTCATTAACAATGACAACAGCTACTTTATCTACCAATGAAATTACAGCCAATAGCAAGGTGGTAAGCCTTTACCCAAATCCTGCTAAAACAACTGTAAATTTCAAAAATGCTGATAAGATAAAATCCATTGATATCTATGAAATAACTGGCAGAAAAGTGAAGTCAGTAAGACCGGATGGTGAAAATATCAGTGTTGAAGATCTGAGAACAGGAAGCTATTATCTTGAAATTCAGATTAAAGATGGAACCACCTCTTACGAAAAATTGATTAAAGAATAATTTTTTTAATACACCTTAAATATGTAGTAATGAATACCTCTGATTTCTCAGGGGTATCATTTTTTTCTTAAAGTACCGATTCCAGCGGATTGCTGTAAAATCCATATATTTGTGTATACCCGGATTGCAAAGAAGATCATGTTATAGGATGGTGATTTTTAATCTGATAATTTAAAATATCAATGGAGTTCAAAACATTAGCAAATACAAGTATAGATGAAATTTTATCTGTGTTCAACCATTCGTTTTCTGATTATATTGTTCCTTTCTATTTAACAAAAGAGATGCTTATTTCAAAGATAGCAGCTGAAAAATTGGACATGAATATCTCTGTCGGCGCATTTGAGGAAGGACGATTGGTAAGCTTTATTCTTCAGGCTGAAAAAATTGAAAATGGAGAGAAAACAATCTACAATGGAGGTACTGGTGTCGTTCCGGAAAGCAGAGGTAAAGGATTGGTGAGGAAAATGTATGAATTTATCATTCCTCTATTGAAAGAAAGAAGTGCGGATCTCCTGCTTCTGGAAGTTATTGAAGGAAATCAGGCAGCTATCAGGGCTTATGAAAATTTAGGCTTTACAATGGTAAGGAAACTAAATTGTTTTAATGGAAATATTAATTCAGGAAAAGGAAATACAACCGTTACTATAAAAGAACTGACAGCATTACAATGGGACAAATTTATGCCTTTCTGGGATATTGAACCATCCTGGCAAGGTTCTGTTTTTATTCTTGAAGATATGCTGAAAGATTGTCTGATATTGGGAGCTTTCAGAGATGAAATACTTATAGGTTATATCATTTATAATCCTTTCTCCAGAAAGATATATCAAATTGCGGTAGATAAAAACCATAGAAACCAGGGAATCGGCACAAGACTTTTTGATGGAATAAAAGAAATAAGTAAAGGTCAGACAATAGCTTTCAACAATGTGCATGATACTTCTGAAAATACTTACACATTCCTGGAAAAAACGATCGGACTTAACAATTGGTTATCACAGTTTGAAATGAAACGTAATATTTAATACCGGAGATATTTTAAAATTTAAAATAACACGTTTTAATATACTTTTAACCTCCTAAACTTTTCAGGGAGAAGTATAGAATGTAACTTTGCGGAAAATTTTAGACAATGAAGCGAGGAATACACCTTTTACTGCTGCTTATTTCCTTTACGGTTTTTGCACAACAGGTCAATATTGATACAGCTCAGGTAGTTGTACCGGGCCGCCAAAACAGTACAGAAGCACAGTCGAAACCTTACGTTATTATGATTTCCACGGATGGGTTCCGTTATGACTATGCAAAGAAGTACAATGCGGACAATCTTTTGAAGCTCTCCAATAGCGGAGTACAGGCAAAAGCAATGATTCCAAGTTATCCAAGTATCACATTTCCTAACCACTGGAGCCTGATCACTGGACTTTATCCTTCCCACCATGGCCTGATTGATAATTTCTTTTATGACTATAAAAGGAAAGAAACTTATGCAATGAGTAACAAGAAAAATGCAGAAGACGGAAGCTGGTATGGAGGAATTCCTCTTTGGGGACTGGCAGAAGGGCAAGGAATGGTATCTGCTTCTCTGATGTGGGTAGGTTCAGCGAGTGATGCCGGAGGAATAAGACCAACATACTATTATCCTTATCATGAAAAGTTCACCCCTTCCGAAAAAATAGAAAAAGTAGTAAACTGGCTGAAGTTACCTGAAGATAAAAGGCCGCACTTTATTTCATTATATTTTCCCGAAGTAGATGGAAGCGGACACCATTACGGACCGGATACAAAAGAAACCGAAAACGCTGTCCATCTTATTGATCAGGCAATCGGTGACCTGGTACAAAAAGTAAACGGATTGGGATTAAAAGATGTTAACTTCGTTTTTGTTTCAGATCACGGAATGATTAAAGTAGATGGTGGAACTCCATTGGAAATTCCGGCCCTTCTTTTTGATAAAAACAGATTTGACTTTTACAATTCACAGACCCTTTTAAGAGTTTATGTTAAAAATCCGGATGAGGTAAAATCTGTTTATAAACAACTGAAAGGAAGTAAAACAGATGACTACGAAGTTTATTTGGATAAAAAACTGCCGAAATATCTGCATTTTGCAACAAAAGATGATAAGTATGACAGAATAGGGCAGATCCTTCTGATGCCTAAAGCACCGAAAATATTTTTAGAAAAAGGAAAGAAAACCTCAGTAGGAAAACATGGTTATAATCCAAGAGTTGTTCCGGAAATGAAAGCAACATTCTATGCATGGGGACCCGAATTAAAAAATAATATGGTAATTGACGAATTTGCAAACATCAATGTCTATCCTTTGGTGGCTGAAGTTTTAGGATTGAAAATTGATCAGCCTATTGATGGAAAGCTGAAAGTACTGAAAGGGATATTGAAAGAAAAGAAACAATGATAGATTAAGGCTAAAGAAAAAGAATTAGCTTTTTAGTATCAGACAATAAAATGAAAAGAGATTGAATTAAATATTCAATCTCTTTTTTTACACTTATTTTTTTTAATACAGCAAGAAATTCTTGTATTCGTGGCAAAAATGCCTTTGTTTAAAATTTAATTAAAATTTCCCTGCAAATTCCTTGGCGAAATCTTCCAGCTTGATAGTTCCGGTAACAGGCGATCCATGTTCAATGAAATCTTTCTGTACTATTCCCGTTCTTATTCCCAGTCCCATTTCAACATACAACTCTGCAATATCCTTTGGCAAACCTGCCTGCAGCATACCATTTAATGCATCTTCATCAGAGAATGCAACCCACGGAAGCTCTGGCTTTCCTACCGAAGCTCCTAACACTTTTGCAAAATCAGAAGCTTTGCGGACATCACCCACAATATATCGGATACTGTTGCCATTTTCATTTTTTACCAGTTCTTCCGCAGCTGCCCTTGCTATGTCATTAGGATGCACTACGGGAATTTCTGCATTTTCAGGGTAGTTACCGCCTATGATTCCTGCATTTTGTATCAATGGAATATCATTGAAAAAATTATTATAAAAATACCCTGCTCTCAAAAATGTAAAGGAAGTATTCTCTACCTCACGGTATAAATTTTCAATATGGTGAAGTCCTTTGATAGGTCCGTTTTCGATAGGAGATGCTGCTCCTATACTGCTTAGCATTACCGCTTTTTTTACATTGGCTTTCTTTAATGCTTCAGCATAATTCTTTCCTGCATTTGTAGTGTTTTCAACAATATTGGTTTGACTGATGGTAGGAGGGGTCATTACAAAAACGGCATCTGCGTTCTCAAAGGTTTTTGTTAAGAAATCCACATCAGTTATAGACCCTATTGCGGCCACGGCTCCTAACGATTCAATATCCTGTTTTCTGGCCTCGTTGCTGCTTACTACTGTAAGATTATGCCCTGAAGCAATGAGTTGTTGTGTTAAAGGTTTAGCTACATTTCCTAGCGATCCGGTGATTACAATTTTCATACGTGAATTTTTTATTGTTTTTGAATGGTTATATGTAATCGCTTGGTATCAAGATTTTTAAATTGATTCTGGAACAGCGATTTCATAATAAATATTTTTTTATTTCCGAGAACAAAGTTATATTTGTACTTACTTTTATACAAGTACTTACCCTAAAGTATGTAACTATGACAGCCATTAAAGAAAGTTCTACCATCCAGCAAAACAAAAAATATGCATTGGACAAGTGCCCCGTTACCTATGTAATGTCAAAGATTGGCGGCTATTGGAAGCCGATCATTCTTTATCAATTGTCAGACGCGGGAAAAAGATACAGTGAATTGAAGCGGGCTATCCCTGCTGTTACTGAAAAAGTTCTTATTCAGCATCTGAAACAATTGGAAGCGGACGGATTAGTTATAAGAACTGCCAAACCTGTAATTCCGCCTCATGTTACTTATGAACTCAGTAAAGCCGGGAAAGGATTAATTCCTGTGATTGCATCTCTCGCAGATTGGGCATTTCAGGATATGGATGGAAAGTATAAATAAGGTGTACAATGGTTCTGTTCATATTGCGAAAAATCAATAAGAATGGGCTTTAGCCAAGATCTGAAAATAGATCAACAAAAAAGACTCTCCACAGAGGAAGAGTCTTAATGTTGAAATATACTGTTTAGATATTACAGAGATTGCATATCAATTACGAAACGATATCTCACGTCACTTTTCAGCATTCTTTCATACGCTTCATTAATATCCTGCATTTTGATCATTTCAATTTCCGAAACAATATTGTGCTCTCCACAGAAATTCAGCATTTCCTGAGTTTCAGCAATACCACCGATTACAGAACCGGCTACTGACTTTCTTCCCATGATCATAGGAACAGTATTCAGAATAGGCTCTAAACCTCCTAAATAGCCTACAAGAACATGAGTTCCGTTAATAGTTAAAGTGGAAACGTACGGATTGACATCGTGTACATAAGGAACTGTATCAATGATCACATCAAATTTCCCTTTTACAGATTCCATTTGTGCATCATCCGTTGAAATCACTACGTGATCTGCCCCTAATTGTTTAGCATCCTCTGTCTTTCCGGGAGTTCTTGAAAATAAAGTCACTTCAGCACCCAGTCCTTTGGCAAGTTTAATTGCCATGTGCCCCAGACCTCCCAGTCCTACAACAGCTACTTTTGATCCCGGACCTACATTCCAGTGTCTTAAAGGTGACCATGTTGTAATTCCTGCACAAAGAAGAGGGGCTACAGCTGCAAGATCAAGATTTTCAGGAATTTTTAATACATGGTTGGAATCTACCACTACTTTCTGAGAATATCCACCGAAAGTATGACCTCCCAGGTGCTTATCTTTCCCGTTATACGTTCCGGTAAATCCATTCAGGCAGTATTGTTCCAGATCCTGCTGGCAGCTTTCGCAATGTCCGCATGAATCCACGATGCATCCTACTCCTGCAAGATCTCCTACTTTAAATTTAGAAACTTCGTTGCCTACCTTCGTGATTCTTCCTACGATCTCATGTCCCGGAACAGCGGGGTAGACCGTTCCGCCCCAGTCGTTTCTTGCAGTATGAAGGTCAGAGTGGCATACTCCGCAATATAGAATTTCAATTTCTACATCTTTAGCCGTTGTTTCCCTTCTTTGGATGTTCATTTCTTTCAGATCCGCCGTAGTGGATTCTGCGCCGTAAGCTTTTACAGTAAATGTGCTCATTTTTTTAGTTTAAGTTTTTAGTAAGTGTATGTTATAAGTTGTTATATTGCTCGTCCGTTACCGGTTCCAGCCATTCTACAATACCTTTTTGGGTATTGGGATTGATGGCAATGTGAGTAAACTCACTTTCAGGAGCAGCGCCATGCCAGTGGATGACATTCGGAAGAATATTTACAATGTCTCCCGGATGTAAAACCTGCGTAGGTTTCCCTTTCTCCTGATAAAATCCTGTTCCTGAAGTTACGATTAAAATCTGTCCGCCGCTGTGAGAATGCCAGTTATTTCTGCATCCCGGTTCAAAAATGACATTTCCGATCTGGCAGTTCAGTTCGTTTTCATTGGGCTTCAGAATATGAACCCACGCTGTTCCTCCGGAAAAATACTCGGAGGGGGCTTTTTCTCCTTTCGGAAAAATGTTTGAATTAAAAGTTTCCATAACGGTACAAAATTCGAAACTTTCAGATAAACCGAACTTATACAGATTACCGAATTACTTACCAATTTTACAGACACAATTTCAGTTCCCTGAGAAAGTAGTAATTTTGATTAAGAATTAAAATTCATTCAATGGAAAATCAGGAGGTTGAAATCTATAATAGCGTTTCGGAATACAATAAAATGGCCAATCATGAAACCCTGCATCCGCTGGTAAGTGTCATAGATTTTTCCAAATCTGATCCTATCTGCCAGTATAAAAGGAAATTTGGATTTTATACTGTTTTTCTGAAGGATGTGATGTGTGGAGACATGCTGTATGGAAAAAACAGCTACGATTATCAGGAAGGAACATTGGTTTTCATTGCTCCCGGACAAACGTACGGAATTTACAACAGAGATAAATACATTCAGCCCGGAGGGTTCGCTTTAATTTTCCACCCAGATTTAATAAAGGGAACCAACTTAGGGAAACATATAAAAGAGTATTCATTCTTTTCTTATGATGTACATGAAGCTTTACATCTCTCTGAAAAAGAAAGGGAAATCATTCTGGAATGTTTTAAAAATATTAAACTTGAACTGGAGCAGGCAATTGATAAACACAGCAAATCTTTAATTGTTAATAATATTGAACTGTTTTTAAATTACTGCATGCGTTTTTATGACCGCCAGTTTATTACAAGAGATCACATCAATCAGGGGGTGATTGGTAAGTTTGAAAACCTTGTGGATGACTATTTAAAATCTGAGAATCCTAAAAATATAGGTTTTCCGATGGTCAATTATTTTGCAGAAAAGCTGAACCTGTCTGCCAACTATTTTGGAGACCTGATAAAAAAAGAACTGGGAATATCTCCGCAGGAGCTGATCCACAATAAATTAATTGATGTAGCCAAAGAACAGATCATGGATCAGGGGAAATCAATCAGTGAAATTTCCTATGACCTGGGCTTCAAATACCCACAGCATTTCACCAGACTGTTCAAAACCAAAGTAGGCATTTCTCCCAGTGAGTATAAAATGCTGAACTGATTATATGAATCAAAGTAAAAAATGATAATGCATTCGTAGCCAAAACAAAAGATATCGTATTCTTTGCCAGCTCCGGATGCACGATTTTTATCAATAATATGCTACTCATTACTGAAGAATGGTGTACAAATTTGTGATATCTGTGTTTAAAAAAATCAATCATGTAAGTTTTTTATTTTCAAAAAACAGAGTTATCTTTAATATATAATTTTTGCAGTTTTACAATGAAATCGCAGCAGAAAGAAACCTGTATTTTTGAAACCAGATTCGGCAGAATCACAGCATTAAAAGAAAATGGGGTTATTAAAGCCAAAAGTATCCGTTATGCACATTCTAAACGATACCAAAAACCTGTTCAGGCAGAACCTTCACTTACAGATATTATTTCACCAGATAAAACTCCCGTTTGCCCGCAGAAGCTAAGCCCTCTGGTGGAAAAGATGATAGGTGTTACCCATGTAGAAGAGTTTGAAGCTGATGAATCTACCCAATATCTTTCCATAACCTGTCCTGACAATAGAGCTGAGAACGAAAAACTCCCTGTCGTGGTGTGGATTCACGGGGGATCGCATGAAATAGGATGTGGCGATTTATCAACGGCTGATCCTGCAGAATGGGTAAAAGAACAGCATATCATTGTAGTTACAGTTTCGTATCGTCTGGGAATTTTCGGTTTTTTAGGAGGTAATGAAAAAAGGCCGCCCAATCTTGGCTTGTTTGATATCATTGAAGCATTGAAATGGATCAAACTATATATATCTGATTTTGGAGGAGATAGTGATAATATTACCCTTCTCGGACAGTCTTCCGGTGGTGATGCCATTGCTCATCTGATGATTTCTGAAGGAGTAGAAGGATTGTTTCAGCGGGTGATTATTCAGAGTGCTCCTTTGGGATTGCGCCATAAGAGACAGAAAATGTCAGAAGAGTTTCTGAAGAAAACAGAATTCCTGAAAGATGAGGTGGATGCTCTGAAGATGATGGATGACTATGGACGGTTTGTTCCATCTGTGATAAAATATGGTTTGAAAGCAGCAATGCCTTTTGGAACCCAATACGGATTCCCTCCTTTGTGCAAAGAACAGGAGTCCATAGAAAAGTGGAGAGAAAATGCAAAAAAATATGACGTTCTTATTGGGCTGAATAATGATGAAACTGCCTTTTATCTCAAGACTTCCGAGGCTTTAAATAAATATTTTGGAAAAGGAATAGGAAGGATAATTTTAGATAAAACTGTTGAGAAATCTACAACATTAATTTATGGGGATCCAGCGAAGAAATTTGCGGAAAATCACGCAGAAGGAGGAGGAAATGTATATTTGTTCAGAATTTATTCAAAATTGAATAATAACCACATAGGCGCACCGCACTGTATTGATCTTCCATTGATTTTCGGTAATGAATCTGCATGGAAAACTTCTGAAATGCTGAGAGACATTCCCTGGAACCGTATTCATGAGAATGGTGAAAGACTAAGGGGACTCTGGGCTGAGTTTGCCCGGACTGGAAAAATATCAGACGAATCTGAAAGACCGGAAATTCTTGAAATCAGAAAAATATAAATGTCCTTTAATCACAAAAGTTATTTTTGAGTGTGATGGTTAATATAAAAAATGCACTTAAGTTTTTTTGAACATCTCCATTTTTACGAATATTGCAGCTGAAGAGGAAATCATTCTGCTCCTAAGGAATCGTATCAAATCAAATATTTGACTGGTAATTATTCATACGTTTTTACTATTTAAATAGTCAATAAATCATTTATATTTAAATTTTGACGTTAAATATGTATTCATAATTATCGTTTTTAATGTAAATTTAATAACTAAACCATAAAAATAATTAATATGAAAACAACCAAAAATCAAAACGTACGAAAGCTAAATCGTCAGGAGCTTAAAAGTTTAAAAGCCGGAGATATTAACAAAGGTAAAGTATGCTGTGTTTCCAATGAAAGTGGTGAATGCTGCGAATGGGCTAAAGATATCTGGTATTGCCAATACATTTATTGCTAAATATCTTTAACTTTAGTTAATAAGAATAAGGTATATATGACCAGGAAAATATCTTCAGTCGTATATACCTTTGTTTTAAAGAATTTTTTATTCAAGATTATTCAGGAATCCAGACGCTCACATTTCCGGCCGGTACAGGGAAATCTCCCCAGCCATTTTCATCAATCACTACCTTTTCCTTACATCTTTTCAATAGATCTTTGCATGTTTTTCCGGCATATCGTTTTCCTAGTTCCATAGGTTTATGGTAGGCATCTTTATTACTGAGTACCACAGCGCATCCTGTATGTTCATCATCTCCCTCACGAATCCATCCCAGGCAATTGGCGTCTTCAAAATAATCCCGTTGTTCGCCGTAAGCGTATTCTTTTCTTGCTTTCAGAAGCTCTTCAATACCATCTACTTTGGGCATGAATATTTCCTGATCATTACCTTCCCGGTCTTTGTCAACATAATGAGCCCCATAAAGATCAGGGTAAAAAATACATGGATAACCATCTTTACGCAGTAAAATCAAGGCATAAGCTATAGATTTGAACCAGGGCTCAACAGGCGCTTCAAGATCCTGAAGAGGCTGGGTGTCATGATTGGCAACAAGGCTCACAGAATGCATAGGATCTGCCTGGGTAAGGGTTTCGTCAAAAATTTTTCTGAGATCATAAGACCCTCCTTCTTTGGAGGCTGTATGAAAATTATTCTGCAAAGAACTGTCAAAAAGGCTCATACAACCCTCTGTTACCTCAATATATTTCTGAAGCAGATGAAGATATCCGGGAGCCCAGTATTCTCCCACTGCAAAAATATTTTTACCCGAATTGGAGCGGAGCAGGGTAATCCATTCCTTATAAAAACTAAAAGAAATATGCTTTAAAGCGTCCAGCCTTACCCCGTCAAAATCGGTTTGGTCAAAATACCATTTCGCCCAGTCATTTAGCTCTTCCCGTACAAAAGGATTTCGGTGTTCGATGTCATTATACATCAGGTAGTCGTAATTACCCTTTTCATCATCTATCATTTCTTCCCAGTCATTGCCGTATTCAGACTGAATCTTAAAGATGTGGGAATCCATTCCTTCCGCATAATCTACACCACTGAAGCAGGTAAAGTTCCATTCAAAATCAGAATATTTTTTTCCTCGTCCGGGAAAGGTGAATTTTGTGTAAGACTCTATTTCAATAACATCAGAAATTATTTTATCCCTGTTATTCTCATCTACTTTGACGGCTTTGAACTTTTCCAGCTCATCACCACCTGCTTTATGACCCAATACAATATCTGCAATGATTTCTATATTTTGCTTTTTTAAAGCTTTGATTGCTTTTATATAATCATTTTTGGTACCGTATTTTGTGGGAATCGTTCCTTTCTGATCAAATTCTCCCAGATCGTAGAGGTCATAGGCGTCATATCCTGTAGAATAACCGCCATTTGTCCCTTTGTAAGCGGGAGGGAACCATACAGATGTGATTCCTAGTTTTGATAAATATTCAGCCTGTTTCTCAGCTTCTTTCCACAGCTTTCCGTCGCCTTCAGAATACCAGTGGAAAAACTGAATCATTGTAAGGTTCATAAATTTGTTTTATTTGGTACCTACAAGGTAGCAAAAAAATATGACCTATTGGTTTTCAAATTCTTCAAACGGGATTTTTAGTTGAACAGAAATCTGTTTTTTTTCCTCTGTATTAAGGTGAGACAGAGATAATCCCAGCAAACGGACTGCTTTATCATATGGACGAAGTTCCCATAGTTTTTTTCCGGTATTGAAATATTGTTCCGGAGTATTGAAATATTCTTCTCTTGTAAGACTTCGGGTGAAAAGGGAGAAATCTTTGTATTTAATTTTTAAAGTTAAAGTTCTTCCCAGAATATTGTTTTTCTGCAGCCGCTGATGGAGCTCCTCACTCAGGCTTTCCAGCTTTTCATTAATCTGCTGTTCATCAAAAAGGTCTTCAAAAAATGTACGTTCTACAGCCACACTTTTCTGGATCCGATGAGGTTTCACTTCAGAAGTATGGATACCTCGTACCACATTATAATAGTGATTACCGGATTTTCCGAAAAGCTTCACCAGTTCTTCCACTGACCTTTTCTTTAAATCTTTTCCTTTATAAATTCCTAAACTGAACATTTTGTTAGCCGTTACCTTTCCGACACCATAAAATTTTTCTACAGGTAACTCTTCCAGAAAGCTTTCCACTTTATCCGGATGAATGGTTTTCTGTCCGTTGGGTTTATTGATATCAGAAGCTACTTTAGCTAAAAATTTATTAACAGATATTCCTGCAGAAGCAGTTAGTCCGGTTTCCTCAAATATTTTTTTGCGAATCTCCCTGGCGATCAGATTGGCAGACTCCATTCCTTTTTTATTTTCCGTGACATCCAGATAAGCTTCGTCCAGAGAAAGCGGTTCTACCAGATCAGTATATTCATAGAATATGTCCCGTATTTTTTTTGAAATTTCTTTATATCGGGCAAATCGTGGAGGGACAAATATTAGATGAGGGCATTTTTCTTTTGCTGTTTTGCTGGGCATTGCAGATCGAACTCCATATTTTCTGGCTTCATAGCTGGCTGCAGCAACGACTCCCCGGTGCTGGCCGCCAACAGCAATAGGCTTTCCCTTAAGGACTGGATTATCATGCTGTTCCACAGAAGCATAAAAAGCATCCATATCTACGTGAATAATCTTACGAAGTGGCAACAAAAAATCCATATCACAAAGATATGGATTCCTTTATTTACGATAAATTTTTTCCTTATTATTTCAATCTCATAGTAAGAAGTAAGGGTTCAAAACCAGCTTTTTCATATGCTTTTATAGCAGATTCGTTTTGGGCATAAACATCAAGCCTAACTTCTGAAATCCCTTTCGATTTTGACCAGCCGACTAGTTCATCAGTGATTACTTTATTGATACCTTTGCCTCTGTATTCAGGTTTTACATACATAAAGCCCAGATAAGCATAGTTTTCAAAATTGTTATAATCCTTTTCAGGCTTTTTAATCAGAGCATAACCGGAACCTACAATTTCGTTATCCTCCTCTGCAACAATCAAAATAGCATCTGGAGACTTAATAAATTCGCTCAGGTCATAATAATGAATCTCTCCGTCCTTAAGGGTACTGTTAAAAGGTCTCTCTGCAGTAACTATTCCCTGCTCAAATGTTAACAGAATCTCCAAATCCTTTTCTGTGGCTTCTCTTATGATCATGGTGTAAAATAAATGTATAATTATTTCAAAAGGTTGTCTATAGTCTGTTGGATTTCAGGATCTTCAGGGGAGATCGCATAATATTTGGCAATGGAAGATTTTTGATCGATAATCATATATCTTGGAATCCAGTTCAGATCTACATAATTATTAAAATCATTTTTCCAGCCTGAAGCAAACCAATAGTTCTCCTTATCCTTCATGTTGAATCTTGCAAGGCTTTTATCAAAACCTTCTTTTGATCTTTCCAGCGAAAGAAACACAAAATCTATATTCGGGTTATTTTTTTCTAATATCTCAGCTTTTGGGAATGCCTGAAGACAGTCTCTGCACCATCCGGCCCAAAAATCGATTAACAAAACTTTTCCTTTATGCTGATCAAGGACCTGCTGGATAGTGATTGCCTTTCCGTTTTCATCTTCAAGTTTCTGTTTTAGAGCTTCTTTGGAAAAACTGGTTTTAAGAACGGCAGGTACTTTCTGTGAATAGCTTATTCCAAAAATACCTATCATAAAAATTAATAACAACTTTCTCATTTCGTACAATTTCATTTGTACAAATCTAAACAATGAATCGGAATTGGAGAGGAAGAAAATGAATCAATTGAAAAATTCTATGGGTTTTGTAATTCTTGAGAATATCTAAATCACCCGTCAAAAATTTTTGAATTTTTGCCACCTCCAAAGGATGGGAATTCTCAGTTGGTTAGCTCAAAAGTCTTTGAAATGAGAAGTTTTCAGAAGTTCTTTTGATGTCAATGTTAAGATTTACAATGTCTTAGGTATTCTGTTTTTGTAGAGAATAAAGGTTATTGATAATTTTTAATCAGACCTTTTACAACAGTAATTACATTGGGCATTGCTTTATTGGCAGCGTTTAAAACTTCTTCGTGAGAAACAGCAAAAGCAATATCAGGTCCACCAAGATCTGTAATAACAGACATGCAGAATACCTCCATTCCCATATGTTTGGCGACAATAACTTCGGGAACGGTGCTCATTCCTACCATATCTCCACCAATAGCTTTGATCATACCATATTCAGCCGGAGTTTCAAAAGTTGGACCCTGAAGGGCAACATATACCCCCTGATGGATTTTAATATTGTTGTCTGAAGCAACCTGTTCAGCGGCACTGATCATTTTCTTGTTGTAAGGTTCACTCATATCCACAAAACGTGGTCCAAGTTCATCAATATTTTTTCCACGAAGCGGATGTTCCGGCATCATGTTGATGTGATCCTTTACGATTACAATATCAGCAACACTGTAGGCCTGGTTTACTCCACCGCAGGCGTTGGAAAGGATAAGATTCTTAATTCCAAGTAAATGAAAAACTCTGACAGGAAAAGTGACCGTTTCCATTGTGTGGCCTTCATAATAATGAAAACGCCCACTCATCATCAGCACTTTTTTACCTTCCAGTAGTCCATAGATCAATTTTCCGGTATGTCCTGCAACAGTAGTCTGTGGAAAATGAGGGATGTCTTTGTACTCTAAAACATGGATCGGCTCTACCTCATTCTGCAATTTTCCCAGTCCGGATCCTAAAACGACAGCAAAATCAGGAGTTTCCTGAATAATTTTTTCTATAAAATCAGCGGTCTCTTTAATTTTTTTTAACATAGTCTAAGATGATTTGATTGAATTCTTCTTTTTTATCAATGACAACATTGATAGGCCAGTAGTAAACAATTTCTCTAAGATAGTCAAAAGTTTTCAGACGTACATAATCTTTCTCTGTGGTTAATATCAGTTTATATTCCCCTAATTTTTTATACTCGGCAAGGATTTTTTTAATATCCTCATCCGTGAAATTATGATGATCCCTGAATTTTAAATGCTTAACCCTTTGCGAGAATTTTGCCAGATGTTCCAGAAGAGGTTTAGGATTGGCAATTCCTGTGATCAGCAGAATATCATAATAATTCAGGTTGTTATCTGGAAGTATTTTATCCTTTCCGTATACATTTTCGTCATAGCCAATGGATGAAAAGAATACTTTCTGGCCATAGGCAGGTCGTATTCTGGAGATATAATACCTTTTGGTTTCTTCCGTCAGTTCATCAGGACATTTGCTGACCATGATGATGTCTGCTCTCTTGTATCCAGCTCTGGATTCTCTCAGATCGCCGGCAGGAAGAATATAATCCTTGAAAAAAGGATCATTAAAATCCGTCATCAAAATATTGAAACCGGCTTTGATCGCTCTGTGCTGAAAGGCATCATCCAATACCAGAACCCCAAGATCCATGTCTTCAATCACTTTTTTGGCACCAGGTACACGTTCTTCAGAAACGGCAATGACAAAACGGTTTTTGAAACGTTCAAAAAGCTGCATCGCTTCATCACCCACTATTTTGTAGTTGCTGTCATAATTAGTGACTTCATACCCTTTGGTGAGCCTTCCGTATCCCCGGGATAAAACTCCGGTTCTGTAATGTTTGGATAGAAACTGAGCAAGATACATCACCATGGGTGACTTTCCGCTTCCGCCCACAGAAAGGTTTCCGACATTGATTATCGGTGTTTTGAATTTTGTCGACTTAAAAATTCCCAGATCATACATTGTGTTCCGGAAACCCGTTACCATATGATAACCGAGGGAAAAAGGATAAAGGTACCATCTTTTCATACGATTGCAAAAATAGGAATTTTCAGAAGCATTTTAGGCAACATTCGCAAAGACTTTTCAATAAATATTTCGTTAAATTACAGTATTTTTGTGGAGTTATTACTATACAATTGAGATACTTTATTGAATTTTCTTACAACGGGAAGAATTATTTCGGCTATCAGATACAGCCGGATGCTATTTCTGTACAGGAAGAGCTGGAAAAAGCTCTTTCTACCATTTTGCGGGAAGACATTAAAACAACCGGTGCCGGAAGAACAGATACCGGCGTTCACGCAAAAAAAATATTTGCCCATTTTGATACAGAAAAAGAGCTTGATGTTCAGCTGCCACGAAGACTGAACAGCTTTCTGCCGCCAGATATTTCTATTGAAAGAATTTTTCCGGTGAAAGATGATTTTCATGCTCGTTTTGATGCTACTTACAGAACGTACGAATATTATATTTCACTGGCTAAGAATCCATTCACACAGGAGTCTGCCTGGCAGCACTGGAAAAGACCTCTGGATATTGAAAAAATGAATGAAGCCTGTGAAATTCTGTTTGAATATGAGGATTTTACCAGCTTTGCGAAATTAAAAACAGACAATAAAACCAATATCTGCAAAATATACAAGGCGGAATGGGAGCAGAACGGAACGGAGCTGAAGTTCACTGTTTCTGCCAACCGTTTTCTCAGAAACATGGTTCGTGCCATTGTAGGAACAATGGTAGAAATAGGAACCGGTAAACTGAAGCCGGAAGATTTACGTAAAGTGATTGAAGATAAGAACCGTAACGCTGCAGGAACCTCAGCTCCGGGGCATGGTCTGTATCTGGTAGATGTAGGATATGAATTTTAAAACAGAACTAAAAAACTAAATCATAATAACTATGTTATCAATTTTTATTCTTATCGGTGCATACCGGTATTATGCACAATTAGCTGAAAGATTTGGAAAAACAAAATGGCAGCTGGGAATACTGGCTATAGGAATTTATCTAGGAACTCAAATTATTTTAATATTCAGCTATTGTTTTTACGTAGGTTCAACAGATCCGGAGTCCTTAAATAATTTAAATTATACAGGGTTTTCCGGAGTTAATCTTGTGAACTGGCTTATTTCTATTGTAGTTGTTTTGGGAGTTTATCAGCTTCTTGAGAAGAAATATAAAAAAGAAAAGTTACA
Source organism: Chryseobacterium sp. 14P4.3.2 (assembly GCF_057799275.1). NCBI lineage: Bacteria > Pseudomonadati > Bacteroidota > Flavobacteriia > Flavobacteriales > Weeksellaceae > Chryseobacterium > Chryseobacterium sp. 14P4.3.2. Next base: position 121,766 of record NZ_JBYOKO010000008.1, on the reverse strand, counting down.
GAAGCCGTCTATTGAAATCGAGCAGATAGGTACAATTTCGGGAGATGAGCAGAGGCTTTAGCAGGTAGAGAGAAGTCGTTTGATTACAAACGGCTTCAAAATAACTCACCTGAGCCTTCCGGTGATTCTCCTCAATTTGCAGGAGACTACCGGAGTTCCCCGATCATTACAAACAGCCTTGTAACAACTTACCGGGACTTCCCGATAGTTTGTTTCACCCCATCGGGAAAGCCGGAAGGGTTGAAACAGGGGTGTTTTTCAATAATTACAGAATTGGCGGGTAAGAAAACCCTGCTTAATGAGTCTCCTTATCTCTTAATGATCCGGAAAGCAGGATCTAAGCAGTGAAAGGATATTCATTCTGTAAATAACCGCTATCAGAAATTTTCTATTGCGATTTATAAAAGTTCTAAAGGCTGTACGGTTAGAAAGTCTTATTTTTGCATAGAATTTTATTTTAATTCTTTTCTTCTATTCGTACAATGAAAAAACAAGATACCTGGGAAATTATAAAAAGGCTGTTCTTTATCGGAATGAAGTTCCGTTCTTGGTTCATTCTTACCCTGATAATTTCCATTATACTTTCTATTGTTTCTACCTACAGACCTTACCTGACGATGCAGGTGGTGGATAATGATATTACAAAACTTCAGGATAAAGCTTTAATGATGAAGCATATTTATATCCTGGTAGGGTTGGTATTTGCAGAAACTGTTCTTAACTTTTTTCTGGTTTATTTTTCCAACTTTATTTCGCAGAACGTTATCCGTGATATCAGAGAAAGGTTATACGCAAAACTGATTTATTTTAGAACTTCATTTTTTGATAAAACGCCGATCGGTCAGCTGGTTACCCGTGCTGTAGGTGATGTGGAGACTATTGCTACCGTTTACACAGACGGATTCCTGATGGTTTTCGGAGATATTCTCAGAATTGTTTTTGTATTGATCATGATGTTCAGTACCAATGTACATTTAAGCTACATTACCCTGGCAATCCTTCCTTTAATGGTTGTGATCACAAGATTTTTCCAGAAAAGGCTGAAAAAAGCTTTTGGAGATGAAAGAACATGGACTGCCAATCAGAATTCATTTGTACAGGAAAGACTGGCCGGAATGTCTATTATTCAGGTTTTCAACAGACAGGAAGCAGAATTTAAAAGATTTGATGATATTAATATAACGCTGAAAAGTGCATTATTGAGAACCGTTTTTATTTTCTCATTATTCTTTCCGGTTGTAGAACTTATTTCTTCACTGTTTATCGGGTTTATTCTTTTTTATGGAGGATATATCACGATCAGTGCCGGAGTGGTGATTGCTTTTATTCAGTATATTTCAATGCTGATCCGTCCTTTAAGGCAGATCGCAGACCGTTTCAATAATATCCAGAGAGGTATTGTGGGAGCAGAAAGAGTATTGGGAGTAATGGATGAAGATAACTCAATGTCCAATACCGGTACGGTAAAAAAAGATCACTTTGCTGGTAAAATAGAATTTCAGAAAGTACATTTTGCTTATGATGAAAAGCAGGAAGTATTGAAGGGACTGGATTTTAAAGTAAACCCTGGGGAGACTGTTGCTATTGTGGGGGCAACAGGAGCTGGGAAATCTACGATTATCAGTCTGATTACAAGACTTTATGATATCAATTCCGGAAATATTCTCATTGATGATGTGAATTTAAAAGATTATGAACTTTATAATCTGAGAAGTCATATCGGGGTTGTATTACAGGATGTTTTCCTTTTCCATGGAAGTATTTTTGAAAACCTTGCCTTTGGGGATGACAGCATCACACTGGATAAAATAAAAGCGGGTGCGAGAGAGATTGAAGTGGATCAGTTTATTGAGCAGCTTCCCGGCGGATATGATTATGTAGTAAGTGAAAGAGGATCTTCAATTTCCTTAGGACAGAGACAGCTGCTGTCTTTCCTTAGAGCGTACCTGTCTGATCCTAAAATTTTAATTTTAGATGAGGCAACATCTTCAATTGACCATGAAAGCGAAAAACTAATTCAGAAAGCTACAGAAAAAATTACGAAAAACAGAACATCCATTATTATAGCACACCGACTTTCTACTATTGAAAAAGCAGATAAGATCATTGTGATGGAACACGGTAAAATTGTAGAAGAAGGAACCCACCTTGATCTTCTTGATAAGGATGGATACTATGCTACTCTTTACAAAGCCCAGCTGCGTAACGAAGTAGAAATTGAAGAAGAAAAAGAATCATAACCTATATTGAACTTTTACAATCTATTTTAGGTTTGTTTTACAATAGAAAAATAAAACTGAAATTAAATATATAATAAAAAAGAGTCTCTTTGAAGGCTCTTTTTTATTATACTCTGATCTCAGAAATATTAATGCTTTCTGAAACTGCAGAAAACAAAGTTCTGTATCGTCTCAAAAGGGGTGATATGATCTTCAATAACACACTTTATTTTTTCAAAACCGGCTTCGAATTTTTCAGTGAGTGATTCTTCATCATATTGCTGGATATCCAGTCCGCTGCATTTGGCAGGTCCGTTTTTAGAAAAAGTTCCCAAAATCATAAAGCCATCTATATTTTTCTCTGCAATATCTATATATTTTGAAACCTGCTCCGGAGTTATCAGAAAATGAAAAGCAGCTCTGTCATGCCAGATGTTATACGTTTCCAAAGGTTCAAATGCCGTAATGTCTGTGGCAATCCATTTTACCTTATCTGCGGCATTTCCCAGTCTCTCTTTTGCTTTCTCCAACGCTTTGGCCGAGATATCCAGTACCGTAATATTTTCATATCCTTCTTCAAGAAGAAAATCAACAAGATTGCTGTCTCCGCCTCCGATATCAATAATTTTAGCTTCTTTTCCAAGTCCCAGAGAATTGATAAAGTCTAGAGAAGTCTTTGGTTTTTCCTGTGTCCAGCTTACCTGATCAGGATTTTTGGTTTCATATACTTTTTCCCAATGTTTTTTATTGTCACAATTATTCATTAGTCCTGTAATTGATTATTTATTTCTTCAAATTTATTGATTAATCCGTCAAGTTTTCCCTGTTGTTTTCTGATTGTTCTTGGTCGCAGGTAAAACCAGTTGAATGCAATCCATAATAAGGTAATTCCGTAGACTATAATGCCTGAAATAGGGGTCATGCGTAAGGTATACTCGTACATATAAAGACAGATTCCCAGAGACAGCATGATGAAATATAAGTTCATCATCGTGGTTTGCATCAATTTTTGTTTACTTTTTACTCTATATAAATTTTGGAGATAATTATGGTTAGACTGCGTATTGTCAATAGTATAAAATGTCATAAACATTCTGTTATAAGCGATCAGGAATATAGCCATGGCCAGAATAACCAGTACAATTCCCAGTTTTGTGGTTATCATCTGAGGCTGATAATAATACCATATAAAAATGATAAATAGGGAAGTAGCCGTCATTGATAGATTAGAACAGATAAGCTTACGCAGATTTTCATTTTTAAATTTTTTCAGCTTATCAAGCAGCTCTTCAAGATTGGGCTTGGTGGAGGTCTGCTGTTTCCATATATTTTTGAAATCGATATTAGGATCCATTTTCTTTAAACTTTTGCGTTAATTTTTCTTTTATCCTATGAATTTTCACCCGAATGTTAGACTCAGAAAGCCCTGTGATATGAGCTATTTCTGCCTGTTTTACTTCCTCTAGTTCCAGAGAAATGATAATTCTGTCCGTTTCGGGAAGTTCAGAAATAAACTGATACAGTAATTGTATCTTAGGTTCTAAAGATTCCTGCTTCTTTTCCTCCAGATTTAAAGGAAGGTCTGTTTTGGTGAATTTTTTTTCTTTTTCAATCTGCCGGAGGCAGTTGTTGGAAGCTATTCTGAAAATCCATGTTCCCACGCTGGATTCATTTCGGAATTTGGGAAGTTGCTGCCATATGATGATAAAGGTTTCCTGTGCCAGGTCCTTTGCCAGGTCAGGATCATTGGCGTATCCCATACACAGGCGGAATATTTTCTGCCAGTAGATTTCGTATATCTCCTCAAAAACCATTATTTCGCGGATAAAAAGTTATTGAGCTGGTTAGAGTACCATTCTTTATCATCATACATAATGAAGTGTAATCCTTTTGAAGCATACTGCATATCGGTATTTTTTAAGTTTTTGTACTGAGCTTCAATAGCGGGTTTCATATTCACAAAAAAAGATTCCAGCAATATAAGAGAGGGACATTGTATGCTTTTTATCTTTTCTCTCAGATCGGTATTAGAGAAATCACAGTACATTTTGGCAAATGTATTTCTGTCTGATGTCATACTCCAGCGGATTACGGTTTCCTGCATGGAAGAATCAGCCAGAAGACGCGGAATCATTTGTGTCTGCATTTGGCGGAACTGTTCGTCCGTCATTGCAGTCAATTTACCAGTTATGGATGTACAGTCATTATTTTCTTTAGATGTAAAATTAGGATCAGATATTGCAGCAAGACAAGGCAGTGCATCAACAATAACAATTTTACCTATCAGCTCAGGATAGTCGGCGGCAATAGCAAGAGCGAGGCCTCCTCCCATACTGTGGCCGATGAGTATCGGCTTTTCAATTTTGTTATCTTTAATATAAGCGGCAATTCCTTTTTCCCAGTCTGTAAAGGTAGCATTGGCCTCTGGTTTTACTCCGGCAAACCCTGCCATCGTTAAAGTATAACAGGTAAAGTTTTTTTCAAACCTTGCCGTGGTTTCGCTCCACACTTCTCCCGAAGAAGCAAATCCAGGAATAAAAATTAAAGACTGGCTGCCTTTTCCAGCTTTCTTTACTACAAAAGGATATGTTTTTGTCTGGCCAAATATATTACATACAGCTAGAAAGAATAAAATGATGATAAGAAGGAATGTGTATTTTTTCATTATTTCTAAGGTTTTAAAGTTTATTTGTCTTTTAGAGACGAACCTTTTTAAAATGTTACACTCAGTTTTATATTTTTTTTAAAAAAAATATTTTCCTGCTCTCATATCCTCATTGGAAAAGTAAAACCCTTACAGTTCTATGGATAATAAAATTGATATTATTTCATTTAAAATAGTAAATGTTGGCTAAATAGGTAAAAAATATCTGAGGCTGGTTAATCTAATATCTTCCCATAAAACCTGCTGACATCAAAATACAATCCCGGGATCTTATATTTGTCTTTTTCAAATTCCTGATAGTCGCATTTTCCATTATTGCTTTGTGACTTGGTTTCCATTTGAAATCTGCTCAGAAGTGCATACTCATCAGTGACGGAAATAACGTGGAAACCTGTTTCGCACCTCAGCCCGTCACCCGAACTAAGAATCGCTCCCAATAACCCATGGAAACTTCCTGCAATTTTTTTGGCAGTATCATCATCATTGGTCAGATGGTACAAATAGGCTAGATAATTTATAGCACGCAGATCCAGAGGATTTTCATCCAATGCATCCTGGAAAAGCTGTATTCCTTTTGATAAGTCTTTTTCTGAAATACCTTCTCCCCGATAATATTTCGCTACTTCTTCAGCTTTCTTGCCTGTTTTGTAGGGTCTGTATTCTTTTTGAAATGTATATCCAAAATAAAGATGGCGGTATTGACTGCCTGTAAGGAGTGTGTCGTTCTGTTTTAATCTTTTTAAGAGAGCCGGATAATAGAATTCTGAGTTTTTATTCTGGATATTTTTTTGAATTAAAGAATAATCCGGTGCTTTGAATTCCAGTTTCTGGGCTTGTACTAGACTAAGCAGAGCTATAAAGAAAAAAGAGAAAAATGCTTTGATATTCATAGTTTGTATAGTATTGTTATAATTTTTCATTCGGTCAAAAATACGGAATATGCACTAATGATATAAAATCAGCTAACTATTTACATGAAAAACAATAATATATTGTAAAAGTGGTACTTCGTATCAATAAATTTACTAACTTTAATCGGAATTTGAGACATTACCCCTGGTATTGAATGGGGTGATTGGGTAAAATTGGAATTTTAACTAAAAAACTAAAAAATATTAATGAGCAGTAGTATCCACGATGAATTTAAAGTCTTTAAAGACGAATTAAGAAAGTTGAATATCGAAGTACAGAAAGTTGTAAAAGTAGGAAACGGCAGCATGGATTTCCACGAGGTTTTCTACAAATCGCCAAGGTATGAAGAGGTAAAAAGTGTGTATGTCCAACGTCACAATCTAGACGGTATAATAGCTAAGTTTAAGCAGGCTTATCATTAAAAATAGAAAAGTCGCCGCAGAGAATCTGCGGCGACTTTTTTTAGTCTATAAAAATATTAATCTTTATCCAGTGTTGATATTTTTTTCGTGTCTTTCATTCCTACATAGACGATCAGAGAAAAAAGAATACAGCCTGTAATGTACCAGTAGAAGTATTCTTCGGATCCTATTTTTTTGAACCAGAGGGCAATATACTCTGCAGTTCCGCCAAAGACGGCTACTGTAACAGCGTAAGGAAGTCCTACTCCCAGCGCCCTTATTTCGGAAGGGAAAAGTTCTGCTTTTACAACAGCGTTGATAGAAGTGTAACCACTCACGATAATTAACGCTGTCATAATCAGTAAAAAGGCACCCCACATTGAAGTTGTAGTACTAAGTGCAGTGAGAAGAGGAACCGTGCATAAGGTTCCCAGAATCCCAAAACCTAAAAGAAGAGGGCGTCTTCCGATCCTGTCAGATAATCCACCAAATACCGGCTGAAGACAGGCAAATATAAATAAAGAAATAAAAGAGACCAGTGTAGATTCTTCTTTGGTAAGATGTACTGTATTGACCAGAAATTTCTGCATATAAGTAGTATAAGTATAGAAAGCTAATGTACCTCCCAAGGTCAGTCCAACTACGGTAAGCAAAGCTTTTGGATGTTTGAAAAGTTCTTTGACAGTTCCTTTCTTTGTCTCATTAACTTCTTTTTTATTCTCAAAAGCTTCTGTTTCGTGAAGGTTGGCCCGCAGATATAATGCAATGATAGAAAGCATGGCTCCTATTACGAAAGGGATTCTCCAGCCCCATTCCTCAAGCTGAGTCTCCGTAAGCAGTAATTTCTGTAAAATAAGCTGAATGCCCAACGCTATAAGCTGGCCGCCAATTAATGTTACATATTGAAAACTGGAATAAAATCCTCTTCGTTCTGGTGTAGCCATTTCACTTAGATAGGTAGCGGAAACTCCGTATTCACCACCAACACTTAATCCCTGAAGAAGTCTTGCCAGAAGAAGTAACAATGGTGCAAGAATGCCTATTGACTGATAGGTAGGAGTAAGAGCAATAAGCAGCGAACCAAAAGACATCAGCAGGACAGAAAGAGTCATTGCTTTTTTTCGTCCGATTTTATCGGCAATACTTCCAAACAGCCATCCGCCAATAGGGCGCATAAGAAAACCTACGGCAAATATACCGGCTGTATTCATCAATTGTGCATTAAGGTCAGAGTCCGGAAAGAAAGAATGGGAAAAGTAAATGGCAAAGGCAGCATAGGCATACCAGTCATACCATTCTACAAGATTTCCGATGGAGCCGCCTATGATAGCCTTGATTCTTTGGGCAGTGGTAATAGAGGATGAATTCATATATATAGTTTTCCGGAAAAAGGGTATTAAAGGAAGCCAAGATACAAAAATCAGCAAATAATTAAACCGTCCTGAATAGAGAACGGTATAAAATATAATATGGTAATTTTTTAAAATCTATACCCCAAAGAAAGTCCGCTTCTGAATCCTGCCCATGGTCCGTCTACTTTTATTCTTGCACCATTGGCATTGGTTTCTACCGTATATTTTACAAATGGAATATCCAGATTTTCTATTTCTTTCTTAAGCTGTGCCTGCATATCGGGAGTAAGGACGTAGTCGGAGGACATACTGAAATCTCCTTTTCCACTTCCATAATGGGCCCCGGCAATCCAGAAATCCAGCACTAAATTTTGGCTTCTGGTGAGGAAGAACTGCACTCCCACCATTAAACCGCCACTGTTTCCTTTAGTGCTTCCTCCTCCTTTAAGTGGAATCTGGTAGGTATTTCCATCAGGTCCGTTATAATCGTAATAAAAATCAAATGTGTTGGATGAAACATCGGAATGCCGGTAATAAGGAGCGAAATAAAATCCTTTACCATATCCTTTCCCAATATAAAACCTTGGTTCTATGGTGAAATTGGTTGCTTTTACTCTAAGGTTCTCAAACCTTTTTTCATCCTTATCTTTCAGAAATGCATTGATAAAGGGAACTTTTCCTTCCGGCATGGTTCCAAAACCTATATTGACTGAAAACCATTGATTGATTGCTCTCTCATATGACAGATTGATATTTCTGAATGCATAGGCAGTAACATTCGTCTTAATAATATTCATCTTTTCAGATGTACTATTTTCAATTTCCTGTGCGCCAGCTGCCGAAAACAGGAAACACGGAATTAGCAGGACTGTTTTTTTCATGATCTTACTATTTTGTGGTGTTGGAAAAGTACCAGCAAAAAACGGGCTGAATTTAACATAATAATTTAAATTAACAGATGAAAGTTTGAAGAGTTTTAATAATTTTCAGCAATAAATGTAATATCCATCGGTGATTAATTGTCATAGCTGTATAAATGTATTGGTGACATGAAAAAAATTATATATACCATATTCTTTTTTTGCGGAACATCTGCATTTTCACAGGAAAAGAAAAATGACTCTACCGATACTTTAGCAACAAAGGAAATTCAGGAGGTTATCTTAAAGTCACATTAACTCCTGTTGCAGAGTTGTTTATGGTTCCGGTTATCAGATTGTTGTTAACAATATCCCCGATAATAGGGTCATTAGCAGCTTTTATAAGGGTGACCTGTGCTGAAAACATAGCAGAGGTTCCCAGTAGAAAGAGTATAGATTTTTTCATGTCCGATTTTTTATTAAAGTTGATTAAAAAACAGTATTCAAATTTTAATTTAATTAGATATTTAAATGAAACCGCCGGCTGATTTTATCAGCCGGCGGTTCTGTGCGTTAAAAACAGTTTTAAGTCTAATTGCTCATGATCATTTTACGATAGGCGTAAATATCTTCAATAGTCACTACGCTCATTGCCTTTTTTATGGCAAAGTCAACGATTTCCGGGAGTCTTGCCATAGAACCGTCCTCATTTGTCAGTTCACAAAGTACGGCATCATCACCCAGATTGGCCATTTTTACAAGATCTACACTTCCCTCTGTATGACCACGTCTTTCAAAGACCCCATTTTTTTTAGCGATTAGAGGGAACACATGCCCCGGACTTGCAATATGCTCTGCAAGGGCATCTGTTGCCACAGCTGTCCTGATTGTTGTTACTCTGTCTTTTGCAGAAACTCCGGATTCTACGCCTTCTCTGGCTTCAATAGAAATGGTAAATGCAGTTTGATTTTTTGAATTGTTGTTTTCCACCATTGGACGGAGGTTGAGGTGCTTACTCTTTTCTTCAGAAATACATAAGCAGACAATACCGCTGCATTCGCGGATCAGAAGTGCCATGTCCTGTTCTGTAATAGTGGAAGCGGGAAAGATGATATCACCTTCGTTTTCGCGGTTTTCATCATCTACCAAAAGAATACCTTTTCCCTGTTGTAAGGTAAGAAGTGCTTTTTCTACACGTTCTCTGGAGGTAGCTCCGAATTGTTCTAATAATTTTTCCATGTTATTTTACTGTTAAAAGTTAAAATGGTCTTCGGTACATGGAAATGAAATACAACACAACAAGAGTCCGTAAGGAATCTTATTGGTCATCTCATTTTCTTCTCTCATCCAGACTTTAACTGTCGGTTCCGGAATTTCACCAGATCAGTCCTTTCCGGAGAAAGGAGTCGCGGACTGTAACCGCCGGTAGGGAATTGCACCCTGCCCCGAAGAAAACTTATATTAAGTTTTGCTGTATGTTGTAATTTAAATTTTTATTTCATTGAATAGTATTTAACGCACAGACCGCAAATTTCGGGAAGTTTTTTGAAATGGAGAAGAATTTTAAATATAAAAAAAAGATTTTTAAGAACTAAATATTCAAAATCAAGGAATATTAAACTATTAAGATTATGTTTTTTGTAACCGCATTCTATTCATATTCCTTTAAATATGCTACTATTTTTTTCTCCATAAGATCATTAAAGGAATTGGCTATTTTAATCATTTTAGGAGCGTGATTTTCATGAGCAAAGGCGTAGATACTTTGATTTTCAATGTTATAATAAAGCTGGTCGCCGTCACCGTAAACCCAAAATTCTCCCAGGAAAAGATAGTCTTTCTTTTGTATGGTTTCATAGCTTAACTCCATAAAATCTATCATGATACCTTCAAGATGCAGTTTTGAAATGTTTTGATAGAAAGTAACCAGATCATCCGGAAACAATACGGAAAGTTTTTTTTCTTTCTTTCGAATCTCTTCTGCCTTTGCCCCTTTTAAAATGGTGTCAGAACTGCTGTATGATTTTGTTAATTGTTTGAAAAACCTGGGATAGACCTTTTTAAGATGTCCAAATTTATCCTCCACAGCTTTCTGTAGTTGCTTTTCTTTTTGTTTTTCCTGTTTACAGAAATCATTAAATTCTTTTTCCCAGCCTTCTTTATACAGATCAGAAAGATTAGTGTTTATATTTTTAGACTTCAGCCAGTCAAAAGCGCCCAGTTGACTGATGTATAAGTTCCTGATACCACTAAAGCTTTCTTTAGGTTTTATACCGAGAAAAGCTCTTCTTCCACATATTCTTTCTACATCATCTTTATGGTTACTGAACCAGCCCATCCATTCTTTGGCATTGAGTTTACCTTCTGAAAGATCTATGAATTTTTTTATAATCTCTTCCTGTATCATATCTTGTTTTCAGGCCAATTGTTTTAATATTTTGTTCAATATTGTATTGAACTGTTCTGGTTTTTCCAGCATAGGATAGTGCCCCGTTTCGGTGATGGTGACATAGTCATAATCTTTCAGATACTTGCGGTTGTTTTCAAGATGAGTAGGAGAAGCATCAGAGTTAATGGCAATTACTGGTACGTCAATATGTTGTGCAATTTCTCTGAAATTTGTTTTGTATAAAGGTTTTAGCAGATTGATTGCCATTTCCGGAGTATTTTGAAGGAATTCCTGCTGAAGTCTTTCCTTTACTTCAGGCGGTGTTTTTTCAGCAAAAAGATATTGCGGAAGAATATTTTCTACTGCATTTTTAAAGTCTTGGCGGTAATGAGTAAACATAACTTGCTCAGCCTGTTCTTCTGTGAAAGATTCATCCAGATCTTTTAAAGTGTCAATTAAAATGACAGCTTTAACATTTTTTATTTTTAAAGCCGCTTCCAGGACGTAGGCCCCGGACATAGAATGTCCTGCCAGTATGATTTCCTTTGAATGGATAGCATCAGCCACTGCTTTAATATCATCAGCATAGCGGGAACTTGTCCATTCCTGTCGGGAAGATTCCGATTTTCCGTGTCCTGCAAGATCCATCTGTATAATATGATACTGATCTTGAAAAAAATCCTGTTGATCTGCCCACCATTCGGTGTTGCCAAGCCAGCCATGAATAAAGAGTACCGAAGTATTTCCGTTTCCAGATTCTATATAATGAATTTTCTGGCTGTCTGATGATAGTGCATATTTTTCCATATAAAATTGTTTGTGATGACTGGTGGATTGTTTTTTTAATAATCTAATGTACAAAAGACTGTATTAAAAGTAATGTATGTCCAAAAATTAATTGTTTTTTATTTAATCATAAAGATCAACATTTGTGGTGCTGAATAAAGTTATCAACATAAGTTATCAATAGTATTTATTATTCTTTTGAAAATAGGTTTATAAATATAACTTGTTGTTTAATATGTTTATATAAAGTATTTTTAGGCTGGTTAAAAAAGTTATTCATATTTTATCCACAAAGTTTAAGTTGATGATAAAAAGTTTTCCACATTATTTATACTGTTGTGCAAAACCGGAGCTCTGACAACAATAAAATGACCAGAAATATGAATTATAAACCAAAATGTCTGTCTTTATTCTTGTTCTCAGGATTAATAAGCGCTTTGTTGCTATAGGTCGCTGCTTCAAAATCGCTGATATTGATGGACAGAAAAGAAATGTCGGGAAGTAATTCTGCCAGACGGGTATTGATCTGTCTGGATAGATTTGCTTTTTGTTCAGTAGTTCTTCCTTCCATGATATGCCCAAATATGTGGAGGAAATTTTTCTTATTATCTCCCAATCTGAAATATTGATAAGGTTGAAGCCTTACTTTGATATCGTTGGGGGCAAACAATCCTGTAGAATCAGCAGTTTCGTATACTGCATTCATAATTTCTTCAGGGGTGATCTGCTGAAGAATATCCAGTGAACAGTCAATAATAAAATGAGGCATAAATAATATTTTATGAGGTGATTTTTGGTAATCTAAAAATAAGGAAAAATGTCCATTAACAGTCAAAATAAAAAACTACCCTGATAGCAGGATAGTTTGAAAATATGTTAATATGAATGTTAGTTTTTTACTGGAAACGATTTTTTAATACTGTATTGTGGCTTTACTTGATTGGTCATATCCAGTACAATATCATAGTTTCCGGTCTCTTCTATTGGAAAATCATAGGCATTGAGGGCGATACTTTTACCATCATTATTCAATCCTAAATTATATCCCCAGTCATTATCAAATCTGAATTTTAATTTTCCTTTATTCAGCTTATAATTTTTAAGAAAATAGATGTCAGGTTTTTTAAGATCTGTCTGCATCGGAATATCTTTCCCCTCCCAGCCGCCAGGCGTGGCATCTCCAATGATTCCCCATAGAAAGTTTTTTGTACTTCTTGTTGCTGTTTTTACGGTGCCGTCACGGAAATGGATTGTTACTGAATCCATTTCCCTGGTTGAGCCTGATTGAAAAGTAAAAGTAAACTTCTCATCCAGTTGGTATACTGTATTACTGACAGGCATTAACGAGCACATAGAATAATTTTTTTCTCTGAAAATGATCTGCCCATCTATGATAGAAATAAAGAAATCCGTATTCTCATTGGAATAAGTTCCTGCAATTTTTTTCAAGTCTTTTGGATTAGTTTTCACTATTGTCGGGATACTGTAAGGCTTTTCATATAGTATCTTCTCAATGGTAGGGATAATGAATTCGGTGTGTGACAGTTCAGAATTGGATATGACAATCACACAAATATCATCTTCTAAAACTCTGTAGTATCTGGATCGGTAACCGGGACCGCCACCATCGTGGCCCACTCTTTTTTTATCAAAAACAGTTGAGATCTGAAAGCCAAGCCCGTAATGATCTTTAAGAAAGGGTATGAAAGCTTTTTCCAGGGTTTCTTTCATTAGTATTTTGTAATTTTTTAGCCCCTCGTTAAATTTGAACAAGTCCTCAACAGTAGAATACATTGCTCCTGCGGCAAAAGGATGATCTGTTTTGAAGCGTAATGCTTCATTAGAAAAATTATCAGATAAAAATTCGTATCCAAAGGCCTTGTTTTCATTGGTGACATCATTAAAATGAAACCCGGTATGAGTCATTTGTAATGGTTGAAGAATATAACTTTCTATCGCTTTGTCATAGTCTAAACCTGTCACTTTTTTGATGATATGCCCCAGTATGTAAAATCCGGAATTGGAATAGTTCCAATCTGTACCTGGTGAAAAATCTAATGATTTTGCAGAAAGATACTTGATAAGAGTATTTTCATCAACAGTATTGTCAGAATTTTCATCACTGGGTATTCCGGAAGTATGGGAGAGAATATTGGCGATAGTAATGCTGTCACCCTTCGGGAAAGCCGGATAATATTTGGAGAGTTTGTCGTTTAAAGATAATTTTCCCTGTTCTTCAAGCTGGAGAATAACAGCTGTGGTGAACATTTTTGTGGTTGAATAGATCCGATAAAGGCTGTTATTGGTGTTTTTTTCTTTTTTGGGAGCATTTCTGTAGCCATAACTTTTTTCGAAAATAATTTTTCCTTTTTCAGCAATAAGTACAGAACCACTAAAGAGGCCGGCTTTATCATAAGCTGTTAATAGTTTTTCCAGTTGCCTGGATTTTTGTGAATAAACAGGGTTGGATACTACCAGTAAGATAAGACAGGTTAAAATGGATTTCATTTAGTTTTTTTAGATAAGACAATCGTAATCGGGATTGTGTTACATGTCGTATTAAAAATAAAACTCCTATTTGTCAGGTTTTTCTGTGATGTGAATTAAGGTTCTGACTCCATGACTCACAATCATCGATGCTTTTCCACGTTCTAAAATTAGTCCCATACTTTTTTTATTGTATCCACTATTTCATCCGCTTTGTCTTGAGTGATCCAATCAACCATTCTTACCTCTCTATTATCTTCAATAAGAATAACTGAATAAAGTTGGGCTACTCAGTGAAAAGTGGTAGCGGATCCCCAATTTGTATCTTTCTACTTTAAAGTCTTTTGTCTGGACACGGTCTATGTCTTTTTTCAAATAGGTGCGGGTACGGCTAAATAAATCGTTCTTATATCTGACAGTTATAGCATCCGGTTCAATAGTAAGAATTGTTTTTCCGAAAGTATTCCATAACCAGATATACAGGAATATGAAAAAAAAGCCTGCAAAAGGGATAATGGAAGAAATATAATTAAAAATAGAAAGCAAATAATTTTCTTCATGTATGGTAAAGGGAATGATACACAAAATAATAAAAAGCGTGATGATTAAACCATATACCAGTATAAAAGTCACGATCCAATTGGTTTTATTTTTTACTTTAATGATTACAGGCATTGTTTATATTATTTTGCAGGATATTTTTAGATTCTTTTATACTTGAGGGGGAGGTTTTGTCAATTTTATCTTTTAGTATTTTTATTGGAAATAATTTATTCTTGTTAAGATCAGTATATATCAATTCACTATTCGTTTTGGCAGACTATTGAAATTAATAATATGATATTTTAATTTTATCTTTCATACAATTTTGTCTTTTCACTTCCGGAATTGTTGACGATCAAAGTAGGGGAGTCTAATTCCCAGGCCGGAAGATGATTATAGAGCACATCCACTAATTTTTCGATTCCTGGTGTTCCCTGATGGTTAAATTCAAAGGTTTTGTTATCCGTAATAATTTCCAGAACAGATTGTTTTTTATAGATAAAGTCCGGAATTGAAAATGTATTGACAGCAACAATCTCCTTCCATCGTATAAATTCCGTAGATTTTTTTTGCCCGATATAAAACCCGTCATTGGTGTATTTAAAAATCCCATCAGACTCATATAATCTGTCCATTTCCTTTTCAACAGACTTGTAATCGTCCGTATCACTCGGAAAATAGATTTTTGCACCAGAAAAACAAATGGCAGCAAAGCATGAAAAAATAATAGAATAAGATATGTTCTCGCTGTCGAACAAAGGATAATTGAAGAGTGTCAGGATTAAAATCAGACTGCTTATTGCAATTATTCTTTTCATGGTGATGGTATAGTTTGTTTTATTTTTTGCTCTTCAGTTGAAATACATTTCCTTCAGGATCAGTGCCATCGCACAGCCAGAAAGGGTAGTTGTCAAAAGTTTTGATTTCCCTCATGTGAACATTTTTAGAAATAAGCTGACTTCTTCCTGATTCTATATCCACATCTATTTCAAAAACTATTTTTGTATTGTTATCATAGCTGCGGGTGGTATCCGTTTTCTCCAGATACTCTTCTCCCATTCTGTGGAGCCCGATATTGGCGGATCCTGCATTTAGCAAAACCCAGATCTGATCTTCCTCAATGACCTTCAGATTGAAGTTTTCTACATAAAAGTTTTTAAGGATCTGAACGTTTTTTGCATACAGAATGATGGTTTCAAGCTGAGCATTTATCATTATTAATAGGTGAGTTTATTATTATTGAGTAGTATACACAAGCTGTACAACACCAGATTTAAAAACATTGGTTTTAACAAGCTTTAAATTTAACCTTTCCTTTAAATCTTCAAAAAGCGGTTTGCCTTTTCCTAAAGCAACAGGATGAACAGATATTCTGTAAATATCAATCAGATTATGCAGAATAAAGGTTTTGATAAGACTTGCCCCACCATATAACCAGATATCCCCACCGGCCTGAGTTTTTATTTCTGAAACTTTTTCTGCAATATCAGAATTAATAAAAACAGCTCCTCCATCTTCTCTTCTTTGACTGGAAAACACAAATTTATTCTTGGAATGAACAGCCTCCCAAAGTTTTTGTTCTTCCGGACCTGCATTTTCTTCCGGCTGGTAATTTCCCCAGGCATCATAGCTCACTCTTCCATAGAAAATAGTGTCTATGCTGGAAAGAAAGCCCTCAAAATCCATATCATCATCCATGATGCATCAATCTGTTTCTCCATTGGGTCCTTCAATAAAGCCATCTAAGGTAGTTGCGAGATCTAGTATTACTTTTTTCATGAATGATTGTTTTGGTTTTGATTTTAAGTTCACCCTAAAAATAAGTCTTTTTTTAATGCTGACCTACACAGAGTATTTTGCAAAAACTTTCTGAAAAAATAAAACCAGTGAATTCCCGTATCTGTTGTAATTCTGATAAATGTTGTTCAGAATCATTTTTTCATCACCTTGCACATTACATCTGTATAAAGTATATTTATTTTTTACTCAAAAACAAGGTTTGCCTTTCGTATCAGGTAAATTATTCCGATAACAAGTCCGGCAATACCTCCTATATATCCAAAGTTATGGATAGAACCCACATTTATAAAATTGTGAATATCTTTTGTTCCGGGGGGTATATACCAGTTGGTATTTTCTGGAGATAAAAATAAAACAGCAAATAAATATCCTAAGATTCCAAATATAAAAGTTATACAGAGATTGATCAAAATTGATATTATAGTGACTTTAAGTATTTTTTTAGAATCACGGAACAATGAAATGAAAGCATAAACAAATCCTAAGAATAAACCCACCCACCATGTAGCCAAAAATCCAACTATTCCAACTTTTATCCTTGTATGTAATGGCAGATTTTTAATGTTGAACTGCCGAAATTTTAAAAGAGTATAGTATTCAGGAGAAATTGTAAACGTAATTTGATCATGGATAATTCCATATATCCCGGCCAGTAATATTGAAATTATGAGGATGAGGGTGAAATTTGTTACTTGTTTCATAACATTTAAAATGGATAGTTTTTAGGTTGTAATTGGTTTGTGAAAGTTACATTAAAGTCTTTCTGGTAAATAATTATCATTACCACCTCCATTAAATTTCTTTGAAATTTTTTATATGATTTTCATATTAATATAAAACCCGTCTTATTATGGTAAGAACGGGTTTTAATGCTTTTAGTAAATGTTAATCTTTATTTTAGCTTTCCATGGCCATATAATCCAGTTCTCCGTTTTCGTCTGTGTTGATAACTACCAGATAGTCGGTTATTTCTTTTCCTATAGAATAGTCTAAAATGGCAAAATGATCTTCACTGTGAGGATAAAGCCCAATTCTGACTAATTCTAATTTTGTAAGAAGCTGATCTTGTGGTTCCGTTGTCAGATCATCAAAATTTATTAATGTTGAAAGTTCATCTTGCTCAATTTCTTCAAGATGATGTTCCAGGTAATATTTTACGGTGTCGCCTTCTTCATCATTGTAATCATGCAGAATGTGCGTTTTATTAAGCGTATCAAATTTCTCAATATTTTCAAGATAATTTTTTACTTTATCCAATTTTACTGCATCAATCTTTTCATTTTCAAAATTAAGATCGATTTGAATTTCATTTCCATTGAAATCAACATAAACATCGTAATATTCTTCTAAATTTTCTGTGGACAACTGCCCGAAATGTGGTAAGGTGTATTCTTTCATTATTAAAATTTTAGTGAAATGGTTATTTCATTTTATTCAAAGGTCAAACCGTCTGTCTAAACTATAGGTCTTATGTTTTGAGTTTGTAAATATAGGTATTCAATACTTTTTCACTGTTATGAAAAGCTTTATTATAAATTAAATAATTCAGTTATTTTTTGTTGCAACTCTTCCGATACCAGATTGTTTTTTATAAGATAGGTACTCATCATTTTCAAAAACTTTTTTGATTCTTTTAAATAATCTTTGTCGGGAAGACTATTTTTGGTTGTTTCTAAATAGGTTTTTGCATAATGAATGAACACTCCGGCCCCTTCAAAATTTTTACTTACGAATAGCGTTCCGATCATAGAAATGTAAGTGACAAACTCGTATTGAATATGATCTTTTCTCAGATATTCCAGTGGCATTTTCTCATTCATACTTTGAAAATGTGCAATGATGCCAATATCTTTCAAATATTTTTCCTGTTCAATGATCAGCGAGTCGTCCACTATTTCACCATCAAGATCTGCTTCAAGGTCGTAATAACCTATAGGCTGCAGATGATCAAGAAAGAGTTCGTTTTCCACATATAAACCTATTCTTGCTCTGATAATAGGATCACTGTACCGCATATCCATGAGATATTGATATCCGTCAAAGAGAAGGGTGACTTCACTGGGGGTAAAGCCGCCTAGAGCTTCTTCAGGGTTTTCTGAGAGTATTTCATGAAGCGTCTCAAAAGCTTTCTTTTTTAAATCAAATACATGCACTCTTTTTGTGAGAAATGTATCAAGTTCCTGTGCTTTCATAGAATGGTTATTATTGCCTAAATCTACATATAAATGTTAGAATAATGGTTCTTTAAGGGAAATCGAATTTTAAGGATGATTCATTGGTGAAAAAAAAATAAAAAACCGCTCTGAAAAACAGAACGGCTGTATCAAAATTTATTTTGAAGTCATTATTTTATCCTTTTCCTTTTGGAATTCTTCTTCAGATAAAACTCCGGAATCCTTGAGTTCCTTTATTTTTTTAAGCTTATCATATTTTGTTTCGAAATTGATATTTTGAGTTTTTTCTTTGGGCGAAAACTCATCGGGAACGATCAGCTCACCAGATTTGATGGCATTTTCAATGTCAATTTCATAGTTGATGAGACCGCTTCCGATTTTAGCATAGTAAACAAAACCATTTTTTTTGCTTCCTCTTGGCATTACTTTTTTTACTTTGAATGTCAGACCGGAATTACTCCTTCTAAAAGAATTGGCCTGATTGGCCAAACCCTGATAGCCTGTTGTTGAAGAATAATTGAACATTGAGGAAGCATTCGTTCTGATGAATTTAAAATCTCCGTCATTCATAGAACCTGTCCCGATTTTTAAGTCAAGCCCTTCATAGACTTTGAAACCTGTTGAGGTGGTAAGGGTATCATTTTCAAGCTTTGGCTCAGTTTGAGAATATGAAATTCCAAAAATCAGAACGGTAAATACTAATACTAGTCTTTTCATTGTTTTATTTTTAATAGTAAAAATTGAATATCAAAAGTAGAATAAGTTGTGGGGCTTACCTTACGGGAATCCTTATCTGTAGGGCAGATAATAAAAAACTGCTGTCAGAATGAAAGCAGTTTATATTGAGAAAAGAGTCTTTATATTAAAGTTATATTTGTGAGGTCACTACATATTTTTTGCAACAGTGAGATAATTTTAAAATAAAATGGCTTTACCTTACTAAATTTCCTTACTTCGGAGTGGTTTTTAAAAGTTTATTTTACTGTTCGAAGGATTGTATTCTTGTACAGTAAGGGAATCTGTATTTTTATTTGTCTCTGTTTAATTGTGTAGCGTTTTGCCATCCTCCAACCGCTTCAAAAACCTCATTTTGGTTTTTTATGTCTGACCAGCCTTTTTTAGCCAGCTCCTTTCTTATTTCTTCTTCTGATTTATCTTTTAGTAAAAAATAGTAGGTAAAATCAACTACTTCAATAGGTACTCTTTCAATAAGATATTTTGTGAAAACAGTAACAATTTTTAAATAAGCAAAAACGGCAGTTAAACCAAGTTGTAAAATCCAGCTAATGATCCAGCCAATCCAACCCAGATTCATTTTGTTTATCATAAAACCTTGTGTAAATCTAATCTGTAAAAAGTTCCAAAATCCAATTCTTTCAAGGTTATTTGTATTTAAAATTATCTCATACTGAAAATACTGATTAGAGAGATAGGTCAATATAATCATGGTAGCCAGAAGATATTGTAACTTGTTGAAGTCTGTGTAGTTTGAGAGCTTAATCAAATACTTCATACCAAAAGCAATTCCTGTCGCCACCAGAAATTCAAAAAGCATAATAATATATAATCCTTTTATGGAAAGAAATGCTACTATAAAACCAAGTATTAAAGAAAGAAATAAACCGCCAATAATTGGCAGTGTTATATTGGGAACTTTTGCTGGCGTAGGCTGTGGCAGAGTTTCAGGGATGATATAGTCATCCCAGTTATTTTTCTTTTCTACTTCGTTTTCGAGCTTTTTGAGAGACTGATTGTCAAAAGTCTTTAAAGTTTCCTGATAGGCATAAATAAAAAGTTTTACTCTTTTAGAATTTTTCCCTACATCCCACATTTCACTGCCTAAAGATTCACTTTTTACTAGAACTATACCATTTTTATAACTGGCTGTAATGATTTCTGTCCAGCGTTCATTTACCCATCCTATCTCTTTACGCTTTGCTTCTATACTGCAGTCATCTTTGTAAACAATGTCCCAATCTAATTTTTCGAATGTTTTCTCTGCAATAGCAATAAAAAGTGTTTCATTTACAAATGTTCTGAATTCTTCTTTATATTTTGGAGAAAAACTTATACTGTGTTTTCTGGGTATTGTCTTTTCGTACTTTTTAAAAATTTCTTCCATATATATAATTATGGGGCTGGGTTATTGGTTTAATATTTTTTGTTTGCAAATTTAAATAAAATAGCCTTCTCAAGTTTTGTTAGGAAATAATATATGGGGATAAAAACTAATTAAGAATGAGGAAACATCTAAAAGAGAGGAACGGTTCATAAGATCAAGTTCTGATTTTAAAATAACGGTTCGCCATTAAGATCCGTTGTCAGTACTTCACTCATATAATCAAAGAAAGGGCGCATAGCCAATAGGGTGAGCAGTGCTTCCTTTTGAAAATTGTCTGATAAAACGTCCTTGTCGGTAAACTTCCGCATCACTACAAATTGCTTTTTTCTGATCAAATCGATAGCAGGATGATTTTTATCAAAACCGCGGGGAGCTGTTTTTACGGAATCACCTTTGAGCTCTCCGAAATATTTTATGAAAGTTTCGTCAGAGGTAATTTTTTCAATTTCTGTAGTGCTGATTTCAAATTCTTTACGGATACGGAGTAAATCCTTGGCTTCAGGCCCCCAAAATCCGCCCCCTACAAAAGTGTTGCCAGGTTCCAGCTGAATATAATAGCCACCTCTTAACATCGGTTTTGAGCGGGAATATCCAACTCCGAAATTGGTTTTATAAGGTGAAGACTGATCTTTTGAAAAACGGAGATCTCTGTAAATTCGGAAAATATGGATTCCTTTGAGGTTATCATATTCCTGAAGTTCTGTATAGATCTGATTAAAAAAAACTTTATTTTCTTTCACAATCTGATCATATTCGGATTTGTGCTGGGCAAACCATTCCCGATTGTTATGTTCTTTTAAATGAGTAAGAAACTCAAATGCTTTTTTCATGCTGTTGTTTGAATATTAGAGGGTATACTTCTGAGTATATCCGGAGTGATGTTCTTATTTTATATTTTTCAGCCGCTCATCATAAAGGCCTGTCAGTAAACTGTTTCCGTTTTTATCAATTTTTACGCCTCCGTATTTTGCCTTGCTGTATTTTTCGGCTTGCCCTTCCTGAAAAAAGAAAGATTCTGCACCGATATTGATGTTCCATTCGTTGGGTGAAGTGTATTTAATGAGATATTCATCTTTATTCAATGGGGCTGCTTCCTGCTGGAACCTTACTTTTTCTGCTACGCCCCTGCTGTCAAGGCGTACCACGCAGTACCCTCTTTTCGGAAGATGATTAGGACTTATATTTTGGGAGATACTATATCGTAAGGTCATATAGTCACCCTGCATCAGAGATCTGGGATCTACCGGAGCCAGCTGCAAAAGAACCAGTTTCCCATCCTGAAGGATTTCTTCTTTTTTGGAAACAGAATAGTTGAAATAGACCAGCAAAATAATGAGGTTTGCCAGAATAATGACCCATTTATACTTTTTCATTTGAGGTTAGTTTTTTACGGGTTAATAAATACAGTCCCAGAAATAAAATTCCGGACGAAAATAAGAGAATGGATTTTGTCAGCAGGGTGAAATGAAGATCGTAATAATACCGTGAAACAAAATAAATGAATGCTATAATACCAATGGCCAGACTGGTTTTATAATTCACCAGAAAGCTTAAAAGAATAATTAAGATAGCTCCGGAAATGGCCGGAGACAGTATAGTAGGCAGCAATAAAGCAGCGGTTACGATATAAATTCCTGTTTTCTGTGTGGTTTGGGAAATATTCAATACTTCAAAAACCCGGGAAAGGGTATACATGATACTAAAGATTATAATAACGGATGATATCCAAAGATAATCTCTTGATACTTCAATATAATCATTACCCATACAACTTAATCCCGCCAGAAAAGAGAAAATCAAAGCGATGCGAACCGGATTGTATAGTTTTGAAAAAGCGGGATTCCAGGAAATTATTCTGGCTTCTTTCAGGAAAACAGCCGTAAGAAGGATAGCCTGAAAAGAGGTGTAGAGGTGAATCATCCCAAAACTATGATTCCCCACAATGAGCGCCAGAATTCCTCCATTGATAATGAGTACAGAAATAAAGACAATGATGTAGCTCTGTACAATTACCAATGATAATGCCGCAATCAGTATACAGATAAGACTTATGACATTTTCATTAAGTTCCAGTTTAGCCAAACCGAATGTTAAAAGGGCAAAGCCAATGATATAAGATGAAACGCTTATCGTATCAATGATGATTTTATCATAAGCTTTATTGATAAATATTCCTGCGGTAATTCCTATTGTTCCCGATATCAAAAGACCCGCAGTAGAGTCATACAATCCTGCAATGAGCAGGAAGCCCAAAAAAGCGAGACTTGCCAGAATGCCTCCGAAGATAGACAGTATTTTTACCGCTAAAGATTGGTGGTCATCATTTTTTTCATAAGCAGCAAAAATGGCTTTTTCATTCAGTGTGATATTTTTATTTTCGGTGGTCTGGAAATAATCCAGCAGCTCTCTTATTTCTTCTTTATTTCTCATGGTTCCATTTTTTTTGAAGGTTAATCAGGTTCATGATCACGAGTGTAATGCTCACGATGATAAAAAGGCTGACTAATAAAAGCATATCTCCTCCTTCTGATGTTTTGAGGAGTAAAGCTGAAATAATAATGATGATACTTAGCGGGATTACAGAGAGATAGAATCCACTTTTAGACTGTATACCGTACCAGATTCCGAAACCAAAAACCAGTAAAATGATCGGTATGAAAACAGGAAATACGGAATCATATCCATCAAAAATGCCGAAAATCATTCCTGCCGTTGCAAAGGTTGCAGAACCTAAAGCCAGAATATAAGTGAACCATTTGGGTACTCTTTCAATTTTTTTATCCTGTTCCAGAAAAATAAAGATCAGAAGCAGGGTTGTATTGAACAGGAAAAGCAGTGTAATCACTAATAGCGGAGACCAGTCTTTGGCCACTTGCTCAGTATATAAAAAGAAGGTTGTATTGAGTAGTACAATATACAACAGCCACAACGGAGCAAAGTTGGAAACTGCTACCCACAGCGTTATAAAAAGAGTCCATGCCAAAAAGAAGTCATAGGCATTGGCGCCCGTCTGATAGACCTGCCCAAAGACGGCAAACAGAACCCCGACCAGGCATGACGATCCTGTCAGGATAATATTTCTTGTGGTATTATTTAGTTTTGGAAGTAAAACAATAATAGTTGTTGCAATGACAAGGATTTCCGTGAGTCCCAGTTTGGCAAATTTATTCAGATCAGCCCAGTTATAGGCAAAAAAGAAAATGATACCAGCAGTGGTAAAACCAATGCCAAGGGTGATAAAAAACAGGCGCAGAAATTTTTGCCACATTTCTTTATCATGATAAATATTTTCTTTTAGGGCTCTTTCAATGTCCCGCTCTGTCAGATTAGAGTGGCGGCTTATGATGTGGAGATCTTCCCGCTGGAGGTTTTTCATGGATGGTGTTTTTGTTTTTGGATTTTTATTTAAAACCTGGTGAATGATAGGTTATCGGATTTTATAGACAGACTTAAGTGATAAAAGTCCCATGACTATGTTTGATATTTCTTTCTTTGTGTTTTTTCATATTTGTGAAGGTTGTAGAAACAAATATAGGTAAAAGTTGGAGATAAGATGATGGTATGGAAGCAATTGATATGGGCTGAAAAAAAGCTCTTTAAAATAATGAAACCGTTCCGGAAACTGAACGGTTTTATTTGTATTGTTCTAGCTGCCAATTGCCAGCCCAAGTCTTCGGACTTCGAAGTATATTTTGAAGGAATTGTTTTTTATTTTATTTTTTCGGGATGTTTTTTATACCATTTGTATAAAGCTAAACTTAACAAGATGGGCATCATTATTCTATCTGTTATCAGGAAGAAAAATAATTTAATGATTTTGAAGCCTGAAAATATATCTACCAGGACTAAATAGGGGTATTTGATGAAAGTACTAAAGGGTTCATAACTTGGAGCAGAGTTGTCCTCGCCGTTAAAGATATCTTTTAACGGATCTGCAGCATTATGAGTAACGATTTTGTCTTTCTCATCAATATAATAATATTGAATGTATTCTGCTAAGAAACTGAGATTGTAGGCAATGAAAATGATGGCTAAGGATGTTACGATCAATTTAGCCAGTTTTAATTCCTTACTTTCAAGGATTGTTTTTCTCAGCGCAAAGTAGATGGCTAAAATATAAGAGAACGTTAATGCATACCAGTAAATAGAAAATAATAAAGTATCCCCTGTTAAAAAGCTTCCTAAATTGAAATAGTGGAAATAAACAGAGAGGGCTCGATTTGCAAGAAATAAGATTAAGGAGAAGATGATTACATTTTTAATGTAGATTTTATTTTTCATTGGAATGGTATGCTCTGGGGCAACGGTATTAGTTTAATATTATTTGCCAGTAAATTTAGAAAAAAATTACTTTAATTTTTTTCTTCAATTATTTCCAGCCATAAGATGAGGCATATAAATTCCAGATTCTGTCGGCTATTTTAATCTTCCATATGATTTGGAAAGGGGCTATTTAAAGTCTTCACTACTTTCAAATACCTTAAAGTATATTGATTCATTTCCTTTTGAAAATCCATCTATTGTTCCATCCTTCTGCATTATTGAAGTTCTTTTGAAAGTCCTGATGTTTTTACCAAGAATACTTGCAATTAAGTATTCTTCGCCTACAGAATTTACCTTAATAGCGGTTTCTTTTGTTTTTCCATCACCACTTTTCAGGATACAGTCTACTAATGTCTTTGATTGCAGGGCGTATAAATAATAATTTTTGGCTTCTTTATCCTTATTTCTATAGGCAACTACCATATAAGTAAGAACCTCAGAATTTGTTGGATCTTTTTCTATATATTTTTCTCCATAAATGATGGCTTTTTTTAAATTTCCCTGACCGAAGTTTTTAGTGAAATCCAAATAGTCTGCATCAAAAAAAGAGGTTTTATATTTTGAAAAATTTTTCCCATAATATAAATTTTTTACTTCCTCATCCGATAAGGTAGTAGGGTCAAACTTAAATTTATAGATTAGCTTTTCGTAATAAAAATTTGAATTTTCATTCTGAACATTTATCTTGATTGAATCACGATTTATATTTTGAGCAAAAATGCAAAATGAAAAAAGTGAGAAAATGATTGTTAAACGTATTTTACCCTGTATGTCAGAAAAAAAAGTTGTTCTCATAACGTGTGTTTATTGGATTGAGTTTTAGCGTTAAGAAATTGTGTGCCTTAAGTTGGCAGACTTTCTTCCCATATTGTTACTTTCAATATATTCTAATTCAAATATATATTTTTCCGGCTATTTATAATGTACTTTTGAATAGGTTTTATGAATAAGAAGTACGCAAGTAAAGGCTTAAAAGTCGAGTGTTGATTTGTTTTTTTCAAAGCCGGAGAAACATAATTTTATTTTGAATGCAAGTGTGGACGTTGTTCCGCATTCGTACTTAATTCATGTGACTGTATTGCTTCTTTTATTTTCTGTACGATTAATGATGATGCTATTGGTGACCAATGGGTGTCATCAAAATAATAAATGTCTTTTTTATGGCTCAATTCTTTTGCTAATATTTCTTTTGAGTTGATATAGATATATTCTTTACGGAGCTTTTTAAAATTATCAAAAAATATAGGTTTAGCCAGACCTTGTTTATCAATGATATAATCATAATACAGGTCATATTTGTCCGGGGAAGGCAAAAATATCAGAGTTATATTTTTTTCTTTAAGCTTTTCAGAAAGCCTGTTTAAAATTTGGTTGAGTTTGATCGTGGTTTCAGGTAAATTATTTTTTGTGGTATTACTCAAATCATCATAATAAAAAAACAGTTTATTGGAATGATTGCTGAATAATGATGCGGTATTCAGTTCAAAATTATAAACCTGTCCGTTTGACAGATAATTTCTGTTTGTGAAGTATTTAAAAGCGAAATAAGGAAATCTCAGTGTTGTACGTGAAAAAAAATCGTATTTATCCTGCTCTTGCTGGGGTTTATGATTGATAATAATTGAATCAATTTTCTGAGTGGTTACCCTGGCATTATAGTCTATATTTTGTATCTTATCCGGTAAGTTTCGTTCTACACATTGTAAAATGACATATTGAATCTTGTAGGTATCAAAAAAATTACCGTTGCATAATTCAATCAACTTCTGGATTTGATTATTTAAAATAAAGTAGTCAATATGCAAAACACTGAAATCATTGGCTAAAATATTCTTATAACCGGACTCACCCTGCTCTGAAAATGAATCTCCTATAGTCAGAATTTTATATGTCTTCCCTTTTTCTTTCGATTTTGACAGCTCTGTATATTTTATTGTATGATTAAAAGAAGTGAAGTTTTGCCGGTAGTTTTTATCTGAACTGGGAAGATGTCCTAAACGCAATAAGTCTCCCGCATCGGCTGTGGAAAACGAATACGCAATGATGTATAAAACCAGAAATGGCACAACGAAGAATGCTGTTTTTGAAATAAATCTTTTCATAGGCTAAAACTGAAAATAAATAAACTGCTGATCTTTACCTGCAAACCAAAATATCGCAATAATGACCGCATAATACAGTGCATATCTTAATGGACTTTTCCATTTTATTCCCAACTTTGCAATAGCGTACTGCTCTTCTCTCCCCAGCCATTCAATAACCATAAAAATAATAATAAGAATAACTATAAAAAGGGGTCTGATGGTTGGGATGGAAAAAAGAGACTTGGAGAATATACCTGAAATATAGGAAAATGCGTGTGTTATATTTTCTGCTCTGAAAAATATCCAGGCAAACACTGCCAAAGTAAAGGTGAGTGCCATTTGAAAAAACTCTTTCACTGTAGGCCATAAGTTATCTTTTGCTACTGTTTCCAAATTATTACGATTGGTTTGCATTACAATGGATGGCATGATAAAAAGAGCATTTAAAGCTCCCCAAACAATAAACGTCCAGTTTGCTCCATGCCAGAAACCACTTACAATAAAAATAATAAAGGTATTACGGATGCGCATCCAGTTACCCCCTTTGCTGCCTCCTAAGGGAATGTACAAATAATCTTTGAACCATGAAGAAAGAGAAATGTGCCAGCGCCTCCAAAATTCTGCAATGTCTCTTGAAAAATAAGGGAATGCAAAATTTCTTAATAAATCTATTCCGAAAAGCCTGGCCGTTCCTATAGCAATATCAGAATACCCTGAAAAATCTCCGTAAATCTGGAAAGCAAAAAGTACAGCTCCCAATACTAAAGTGCTTCCGGATTGATCTCCAGAGTTATTGAAAATCTGATTGGCAACTTCCGCACAATTATCAGCAATAACTATTTTCTTGAACAGTCCCCAGAGTATCTGCCGTAAGCCGTCAACTGCTTTTGTATAGTCAAAAGTTCGTTTTTTTTTGATTTGGGGTAATAGATGGGTTGCTCTTTCAATGGGGCCTGCAACAAGTAAAGGAAAGAAACTCACAAAAACGGCATAATCAACAAAGTTCTTTTCTGCTTTAATTCTGTTCTTGTAAATATCAATCACATATGAAAGCCCGTGAAAAGTATAAAATGAAATACCCACCGGAAGAATTACCTTTAATGTCCATGGATTTACCTGCAGACCTATATGAGAAATAGCTTCGGTAAAAGATTCTGCAAAGAAGTTATAATATTTGAATATCCCAAGAAATCCAAGGTTTACTGTTATGCTAAGCCAAAACCAAAAACGTTTTCTTTTTTGATTTTCTGCATGCTGCATTTTCAAGCCTGTAAAATAGTCCAGAAGGGTAGAGAACATGAGCAAAAACAAAAAGCGCCAATCCCAGCAGGCATAAAAGAAGTAGCTGGCTATAAGTAAAAGTAGATTTTGAAGTCTGAGATTTTTGTTTGTTACAAACCAATAGAGCAGAAATACTATTTGTAAAAATAAGACAAATTGTATGGAGTTAAAAAGCATCTTTTTATTTTGATTACATGGTTAGTTGATAGGAGGTTATACGAGTACAACAGCCAGATGTAGAAACGGAAAAAGAAGCGAAAAATTTTCTTTTTGCTCCGCTCTCCGAAGCCTCCGGTATTAGGAGCTGTTTATTTTACCCGTGCGGAAAAACCGGAACACTTTGCAGAGAGGAGCAATAGGGGAGCCAAATGTTCATCTTTATTCTTTTTTAGACGAATCTTCCGGAGCATTGGATGCTATGATAATCCCATAATCTTTATCTGTAATGTTATACTGTGATGATAATTCTTTTTTCGTAATAATATTGATTGTTTTGAAAACTTTGTCATCAATAAGAGCCAGATCTCCTTCAAAATTATTGGTTAGAACTTTTCCGTTATGGATGTACTGAAAAGTACTGTCATTTCCTTTAGATTCTAATAGTCCTGAAAATTCGGTTGATTTAGATTTGAAATATCTTAAAAATCTTTTTCTGGCAAAGTCCTTTGTTTCTATATAGATAGCTCCGTCTTTCCCATCTTCTCCGATTAAACTGGTCGCTTCGCCGGGATCATAAACAGACATTAAAGTGATTCGATTGGAATCAAAGGTTAAAATTTCAGATCTGTTGACCTTCACACTATCGATAAATGTTACGGGGTTTTTTCCAAGTTTATCCAGGCCATATTGAGAAGATTGTGCAAAGCTCATTGAGATGCAGAAAAATGTGAAAAATAAGTATTTCATGAATTAAAGAAATTAGTTTTTTTATTTAGAGTGCGCTAATTTACATAAATGTTACTTATTATCTTGAGGTTTTGGTGGACAAAATAAAGATGATGATTTAGAGTGTTGGGGTTGCTGCAATAAAAGATACATCAATGAATATTTAAATATGTTTTTGATGATATTTTTAGGTCTTTAGTCTCGCTTTAGGAACTTCTGTTTTATATTTTTTTTTGAAATGACTTAGAAAGAATATGGTAATGATAAAATGAGAAAATGATTCATGAAGTTGATCGTCATTCAAAGAGATACTATTATCTTACAATCCTGACCTTTTGTAAAAGTCCTTTCTGATTTTTATAAATAAAAATATAAGTTCCGCGCTGTACTCTTGATAAATCTATCGTTTTATTATAATAGGCAAAACCCTTGTTGATCTGTTTGCCATCTGTGGAATAAACAGTGTATTCAAATTGATTGCTGTTATTTTTATTACTGATTACAAAACCGTCTCTGGCTGCATTGGTGTACACCTTTGTCTTGTATACAGGAGCTTCAGGAGCTTCATTTGCGGAGAGTACAATTTCGTTAATATCTGCCACCTGTATGCTTTTAATAGCTGAGCTGGTGAGAGACGTTGTACTTCCACCGATGATGTATAGTTTATTATGATATATTTCCGCTGCAGAATGTCTTCTGGGAATCATATTGGATGATAGCTGATGCAGCTTATTGGTTGTCGTATCAAAATAGGCCAGAAAAGTTTGATTATTATAGCCGCCTACAATAAAAATCTTATTATCGGATACGGCTAATGAATGGCCGGATATACCAGAAGGCATCGTATATTGTTTGATCCAAAGATTAGTGTTGAGGTCATATACATTGATCAGACGTGATGAGGTACCGTTAAAACCACCAATTACATATAGTTTATCATTAACAATTTTACCCCTTGTTTCTCTGGCTGTAGGCATATCTGGTAATGGATTCCATGTATTGGAAGCAATATCGTAATATTGAAATTTATTAGAAAATTTAGTGGTTGCCGCTCCATTGAGTCCGCTGCCGCCAAACACATATATTCTGCCATTATAGATGGCAGAACCTGCATTTCCTGTATAGGAACGATTAACGGCTCCCTTCGTTATTGTATTGGTGGCAAGGTCTAAAATTTCAAGATGGCTGTTTCCCCAACCGTTAAAAATATAAATTTTATTATTGTACGTTTCGGAATTAGCAAATCTCTTGGGAAGCAGGCTGGAATTGAGAATGCTCCAGCTGTTATCAGTAATATTATATTTTTCAATATACTTGGCATCACTTGCTTTTTCCTGATACCCATTGCTCACGTATATATTATCATCCACTATTACACTGGCTGCGGCACCTCTGCCTCCGGACATATTGGCGAGATTTCGAAAATTAAGTGTTTGTGCATGAGCTAAAAATGATCCCAAAAATGAAAGGAGTACTAATTTTGTTTTCAATGGTATATGAGTTTAGTATTTATAAGGGAAAGTTGGAGGGATAAAAATGAGCTGAACATAAGTAATAGAATTTGAAAGATAAAACCGCTCAGGAGATAGAGCGGTTATTATTAGTATAAAATTTCCAGATAGAATAGTAAGACTTCACATTGGAATAGTCTTTTTTCAGTACAGATTAATGTTTGCTTTTATCTACTGATGACATAAATTTAGCTCCTAATCTCTCAGAAATTTCAGCTGTATTATTGGTGTTTTTCTCTTTAATTAATTCCAAAAATTCATTTCTAAGATCCATTTCTGAAATCAAATTAATAGCAGCAACTTTTTCTCTTTTGTTGGTTAATAAATCTTTTGATAATAAACTTTTAAGAAAATCTATTAGGTGTAAATTGATTAACTCTTTATGGTTGATAAAATCATTGTTTTTATATTCAGATTTAATATTTCCGAACATAAAAATGTCTTCCAAATTCTCAAAAAAATCAGAGTCATTTTTGAAATTTGTATTTTTATAGTATTCTTTTATTAAATCCATTTTTATACCTCTTCTAACGTTATCGTAATTTTATTTTCTGCTTCCTTGATGTCTAATACTTTAAATCTTGAACCCGATTTAAATACAATTTCTTTTTCGTTTTGTCCGCTATCTACTCCAAATTTAGCGATTTTTTCAATATCTTTTCCTCTTTTTGATAAAATTATGAATACGGGGCTGTTACTGAATTGAAGTGCCAATAGTATTGATTTACTGCAAGATAAAAAAGATTTCTCAATAATAATGCCATTGTTCTTGAATGCTGAATAATATTTTTCAAGATCTCTTTTTGGACACCGAATGGTACGGTAACAAAGAGCCTGGTAATCGGGTAATTTATCTAAGCTATAATTTAAAAAAAGTCCAAAATCATTTATATCTTGTCCATTTCTTAATCGTTCATTTAAAGAGTCATATCCTGAATCTGTGTAGTGATAAATAATGGCTTTTTCATGAATAGTTAACCCATTCTCATATCCTGCACGTTTTGATGTTGAGATTTCTCTCAATTCTGCGGATAAATTTTCACTGACATATTTAATGAGGGCACTGTCCATATCCTAATAGGGAGCGTTTTTTATTTCTGAATCAACTGCTCCAGTCTGGTCATCATCTCATCTTTTTCTTTCAGCATTCTTTCGTACAGCGCAATTTTTTCTTCGTGTAGTTTTAGGACCTGCTCAATAGGATTGAAAATAGGATTATCATTTTTCTGATATCCAATGCTATGATCTCCAAAAGTATTTGCAATTATATTTACAGCCTCTTCTTCATCCATATTCTCAATAGCTTCCACAGGAACTTTCAGAATCTGAGAAACCTTTTCTAAAATATCCTCTTCTATCGTTTCTTTCTGCTCCAAAAGTGAAATCTTCTTCTGGTTCCAGTCTTCACCAAGATCAAAAGCCAAAGCATCCTGCTTGATGCCCATCATCTCACGAAAACGCTTGATATTTCTCCCCTGATGTATTTTTTTGTTTTGCATATTTGTGTACGTTATAGAAACAAATATAAGTAAAAGTTGGGGGATAGGAAATGGGGAAGTGGGGATAATTTATCTCGTTTTAAAAAAGGATTTGCCTGTATATTGAAAAAATAAAAAAACTATTAAAAATAGAGCGGTTATCTATCAAATGGATTATTTATTTTCTCGTAGTTTCTTATTTTTAAGAGTTATTCTCTCTATCCATTGCTTTTGTTTTGCTAATAATTCCTCCATTGCAAACGGTTCTAGGAATACAAGTTTAGCTGCCAATTTTTCATCCGAAACATTTAATGCTTTTTTATATACAGAGTCACTGTAAAGGTCTTTCTTTTGATTAAATACGGATAAATTTAATTTTACTTTTAGACTATTTGAATAATATATTTGATTTTTGAAAAGGAATTTTATTCTAATTTCAGTAGACGATTTTCCTTTAGTGAATTGTATTTCGGTTTGTTTTGATTTCTCTGGAGGAATTGTAACGGATTCAAAATAGCTATTTCCACAGGTAGAGTATCTCCAAAATTCAATTGGTTTCCAGATTCCAGAGCTACTCTTCATTTCTTTAATCATATAAAACTTTGAATCTTGTGTGGGAATAAATAATGAATCTTCAGTCATGTTTTTTATTGAAACCGATATGATCGAATCATTTTTCACTTCTGCAAAAGTTTTTACAGATTTACTTTTTTGCCCTAAGACCCAAATGTTAAGAAAAATTGCCAGAAAAGTAGTTAGTAATTTCATGGAGGTATATTTTCAATAAAACTAAACTAATGAAAATTTATTTTAGAAATGAATTTATTAAAGAAAAACGGTTTGATTTCCCCTTGTTTTTTGAAGTCTTTTTACTGTGAAGTATGTTCTGAAAAAATAATTTATTCGTTTGGTAAGGAATTCAAAGTCTCTGGCTTTTTATGATTTATTTTTTTTGCGCAAAGTCAGGAGACTTTGTAACGGGGTTTATCCTGATCTCTTATAATATAACCTTCTTTCATTGTGTTTGTTTTATTATAAATATGGCATTCTAACATTTGAAATTTTGCCATCTTTCCCAATCGTTATTAAATATTTTCCTGAACAGTCATTTTCCCATTTTTGCTTTTTCAGTTGTTTAAATAAAATATCAGAAATTTTTGTTTTATCTATTCGATTGATTCCTTTTGGGATCTTTTGGTAGTTATGAGCGATTTGTTGTTTTATTAAATTTCCATTTTGAAAATCTAATAAAGTTTCGTATTCAAAGATTCTGTAAAATACACCATCCCAACGGATTTCTTTATTATCTTTTATTTTTGTGGGAAAATTGATTACTCCCGAAAACCAATCAATTAAAACGCGGTTATTCCGGACATTATTTCCAAATATTTCCGTTATTTTTCTTGTGGATTCTTCTATATTAATTTTGGATTTGCCTTGTAATTCTCCACACGAAATAATTCGTGTTAAATATAATTTTTCATCTATAACTTCATAAATTGCTTGATAACCTCTCCAACAATTTAAAGGAACTCCAAAACTTTCACGATTTCTAAAACTTAATCCGAATAGTTGATCTTTCCCAGG
Organism: Chryseobacterium sp. 14P4.3.2; assembly: GCF_057799275.1. Classification (NCBI taxonomy): domain Bacteria; kingdom Pseudomonadati; phylum Bacteroidota; class Flavobacteriia; order Flavobacteriales; family Weeksellaceae; genus Chryseobacterium; species Chryseobacterium sp. 14P4.3.2. The sequence goes on along the minus strand of NZ_JBYOKO010000008.1, from coordinate 87,907 downwards.
ATTTATTTTCTGTAAATATTTTTCTAGGATTAGATTGTAAGTTGGAATTGTATCATTTTTATAAATGATATAATCCGGCATTTGTGGACTTGCAAGAGTTTTAATTGAAATAATGATGAGAATTATAATGATGATTTTGTATACTGTTTTCATTAGCAGTTTTTTGTACAGAGTCTTATCTATTTCCCTACAAATAATTTAAATTTCACTATCTCGTTTGGAGCTTCAAGAAGGATCCAGTAAAAATTATTTTCTTTATTTATAATTTCATAAATATATCGATCTTCCTTCTTGCTGAAGTTCTTTTTAATATTATTATTACTTTCAATAAATTCCAGTTCGAATTTATTTTTACCGATCCATTTATAGTATAATTTTGAATTTGTTCCATTAGGAAACGTTTCTATCCAAAAGGTATTGTCCGTTTTTACTATTGTCTTTTTATCACCATCATATTCCAAATAGTAGAATTCACTATTGTTCTTAAATTTATTGATTTCACTTTCAGATATTGTAATGTTTGGGCGTACATTCAGCCTCACCCAATTATCACTTTTTACAGGATCTGTTTTTTGCAGATAATCTCTAAAGTACTGACATCTTTTTTGAAATCTGAAATATAAATGATCAATTTTATCCTGACGTTCTGAATCTGAAAACTGAGTGAGATAGGGAAGAATAAATTTATTGTTTATGCTTTCTATTCTTAATGAATCACTAAGGTCTTCAGTTTGTTTGAGATCTGAACACATTTTATCAATCATTTGGTCGGCTGTATCCGAATGATTTTGCGGATATAAAAATGTTGATAGTAATAGAGCAATTATTAGAATTGAGTTTCTCATGATAATTAGTTTTAGCTTTCTGTAGCTCAAATCTACGAATTGCAATGATATTCTACTTATAACGTGGATTTTACTTTATAAAAAGGAAACATATCTGAAGCCTGTAGACTTCGGATGATTTATTTGTCTGATTCAAAAGTTGGGAGGCTCTGTATAACCTTATGATTATTAATTATTTGTTATTGTTTATGATTTTTAGCATAAGCTCATTATTTCTCTTTTTGGCTTCTTCTATTGAGTTGAAGTTATGATAAAATTTATTATAACTAGAAAAAAATAAACGGTTCTGTACAATGAACATATTTCCAATTGTAATCATATTTTTGGATGTATTTTCCTTTTTGATGGTTATGAATGTAACATATTGCATTGAATTCTTAGATAATGAATAGGTTTCTATTATTACCGGTTTCTCAAAAACATTTTTTTCATTTATATTTTCTAGTCTTTCTTTTAGCGCTTCCCACTTATCAGAATTTAAATATTTTTTGAGATAATCTTCATTTACTTCAGTAAAATAAGAAGTGTCTACATCTTTATTTTCATTGTGATTGGTAACATAGATCTGAAAAAAATCATCAAATTGATCTTCCCATAAGACTTGTAAATTTTTATATATTTTTTTATTTACATAATAAGCAACAAGAGTATTTCCAGGAAAATTCTTGCTTTGTATATAATCTTTGGATGTTGTGTTGTGAATTATATTATACATTCCTGCAATTTTTGGAATACATAAGCTTGCTTTTCCAAATTGAAAGGTATTTTCACAATTTTTATCACTGGGATTTATATTAAAATGATCGTAATGATCCACATTAGTGTTTGAATTGGATTTTGTACAGCTGATGATAAGAATCAGAAAAAGCAGCTTTAAAAATTTCATTGTATTATTCTATTTACATATATATATATCATTTACTGATATTCTCACTATCCAAAGTAATGATGGCTTCGGATGATTTGTGTTTCTAACTCAAAGTAGAAGGGCTTTGCATCACTTGCTTTTTCCTGATACCCATTGCTCACGTATATATTATCATCCACTATTACACTGGCTGCGGCACCTCTGCCTCCGGACATATTGGCGAGATTTCGAAAATTAAGTGTTTGTGCATGGGCTAAAAATGATCCCAAAAATGCGAGGAGTACTAATTTTGTTTTCAATGGTGTTATGATTTGGTGATTGGTTTTGGCTTTGTCCAGATTGTCGATATTGGGATAAGCTCCCATGTCTCCACACTGCAAAATAAAATCAATGATATTTCTTTTTGGTAGAGATCAACCAATTTGAAAGGCAATAATATTTTACCGTGTATATCAGAAAAAATGGCTACCCTCATGTTATTTATTAGTTTTTATTAAACCACCCAGAGGATCCTGAAAATGTCCGTACCTCAAAGCAGGTTTTAAAAGTACTGTTTTTATTTTAGTGGCTCAGAGCCGTGATACTTTGCCATCGTCTGGTAATTGCTGCTAAGGATTAATAAGGCAATTATTATTTATTTTTGTGAACCTCAATTTTTTCTAATAACCATTTTGCTAGGTAGTCACTACCTTCTTTTAAATATTCATAAATAATTTTGGTTTCTTCAAGCGGTCTGCTTTTTATCCTGTTTCTCGTTTAAAATTTTCAAAACTGTCTTTTTCCATTATTTAATCAGATCTTTTTATATTCAAATAGTATGATCTTTTTATATAAATTAAGGATCAGTTCAATACTCATCTGTATCTAATTTACGATTCATACTCATTAATCTGAACTTTCAGCCAATTTTCCAATTCCGTAAATCTCCCAATTGGAATGTACTTCTTATGATTGTTAATGTTGGCTAGCAACTCTTCATATTCTTCTATTTCGTACAGCTCATTTGGATTGTTTCCATACTCTTTTAATCTATTATGTAATAATATCAATTCATTTGCTTTTTCAACATAAAAATCGGCAATGAGTTGTGTGGAAGATGTATAGTTTGCCAGTAGATAATCTTCGAAATTATAATTCCAGGAGGAGAAGTTCTCCGTACTTTTGAAATGTAATTTTCCATTTTTAATTTCGTATCGGTTGATTATAAAATCCCAGATTACATAAAATAAGGTGTCTTCCAAATAGGGAGACATCTCATGTATCAATTCGTCGAAATCTCTTCCAAAACCATTTTTACTGCCATCCTGTATTGATATATATACGCCGGGCTCTTCAAAATCAATTATTTTTTCTTTTGCGTAAAGTGCATATCTTCTGACTTTTCCATTATCAGAATGGGTTACAAATGTATTTGAAAAAATTCCCTGTCCTTCATTATACAAGTCTCTGTTGATAGCATATTTTTCTAAGAAAAGAGTTTCCTGGTCTTTCCTGACGCGCAGGATGGCACCACAAGTAAGGACTTTCGGTTGCAGCTGATAGACTTCGTGCAGGGTTCCCATTTTAATTTTTATATTTCTGTTTATTAGAAAGGTAAAATAAAGCATAAAACCAAAAAGATCAAAATAATTTTTTGTTTTTACGGTCACTTTTGGGATTTAATCATTCAATTCTATCCAAATGCTGTTTTCTCATCAGTTCAATGATCGGAACGAATAGATTGATAGCTACTGTTGATGCTTTCCAAGTGTAATTAATATTTTCATTTGTAAGATTGATTCCGAATTTCCATTCAGAACCATCCAAAACAATTGCTTTCTCATCGCTTATACTTTCCGGCAGTTTTATTTGCTCCAACAGTGAAAACTGTTCCCTCAACATTGCCTTATCTGTTGTGGAAATTTTTTTCCGTCCACTATGATCCTGAGTCTGTCCAGATTATAAATTCCAAGAGCCCATTGCGTAAGGTTGTGTTATGTATCCCACTGCCTGAATTTCGAATGGATAACTCCGTCAGGATTTTCAACTAAAATTATTTTATACGGAAGCCCCTTAATGGGTGGTAACTCTGAGAAATAAGCAATTATTTTTTCTCCCGGCTTTAACTCAAAATTTTCTATTTCAATTTCAGCCTGATTCATAAGTACTTTTATATCGTTTGAAATTCTTTCTATTTCGTCTTTTTTTGAAGTGCAGGAAATATCTAGCTGTCCTGTAAAGGTTTTAAAAATACTGTTTTTGTTTTATGTATCGGCTCAGAATCGGGAGACTTTACACAGCTGGGGAATATAAATATGAATAATTGTCGTTTCATGGCTGTTTGTATTATTTTTCTAACCTCCAAATTTAATCTTTACATCATGGTCATACTTATTCAGTAATGTTGATCTTAGCTCGTAAAATTCCATAAAATATTCATCTATTTTTTTCCTCTCCTTTCCAGAATGAGATGGGCTGCATCCAGCATTTTTGTCAGATGAATGTACGGATTCACGATATTACTTTCCGGGATATTGCGGTAAGCACCTAATGCGAAATAAACCATCCCGCAAATAAAATAGTCAAATTCCTTGATGCTGTATTCTCTGAATGCTTTTTTGAACACCAGCAGCGGGTTCCGGTATTCTTTCTCCGAAAGCAAACCCAGTAGCAGGGGAGAGGTTTTTTTCAACCGAGTAGGGAGGGGACTTTTCTTTTTCTTCAGCGTGATGAGATAGCCTGCCCGCACAAACGACTGCATCGACTGGCGAAAGTGAATAATGGCGGAAGGATCTTCCCTGATCCAGGTATTTCTCTTTACTGCATAACTCATAATGCGGTTTAACCGCTCTTTAGAGGCCGCCAGATCATTGAACTGAAAAAATATTTCCATGAGCTGTACTCCGGAATGTTTTTTACGCACTGCCCAACATTGGGTTTCAAAGGGTATTTTAGTTTTTTTCATGCTTTCGTATTTTGTAATTAATTCCTTCTATAAGGAACGGATTATTTCTTTTCATCATGGTTGGGTTGTATGAACGTAGTGGGGTATGCATCATGGAAACTTCATGATACCGGTATAAGCTAAGCTTTGTTCTGTAACCTAAATACTATTTGTATGACACGATTTTTTATAGGTTATAAAAAGGGAGGAAGTTCAGCATGGGCAGAACTTCCCGCCCTACAAGACAAAAAATAAAAACTTATGATAAAATTTGTGTCTTTCTGAAAGCCTTAAGGCCGCAATGGATTGTACACCCCATTGTAACATCTCATGATACTTGATGTGGGAAAGCAGGCTTAGAAAAAGATGATTGTAGAAAAGCAGAACTGCATGAAAATAAAAACGGCATGGGACTCTACAATATCTGTAATAGAGGTACTGGTATACCGTGCAACAGATAAGGAGAACCCACGCCTAGGTCGTGAGCTTCCTGCTTATCTTCTTGTTGCTTTAAAAATTACCAGTTTTCTATTACAAGATTCTAAGCAATAGCTTCTATGTTTCGTTGAAGTATCGCAAAGCTACATTTATTGTAGCTTATTGTACAAATATAATATAATTTTTGAATTGTAGGTTAATTCAACTACAAATTTTTATTGTAAACTTTCCAAATTGCTCTGATAATGGTATTGCAATGGATAAAATTGAATTTCGAATAGCTTTTGGTAAAAGAGTTGAAAAATTTAGAAAGAAGATGGGATTAAGCTATCGAGAGTTAGCTCAAAAATGTGATGTAGACCATAGTAATATCAGCAAAATTGAAAAGGGAGAAGTTGATTTAAGAATTTCAACAATACAGGAACTTGCTAAAGGCTTGGAAGTTAATCCTCAAGAATTGTTTGATTTTAAAATAGAATAATAAAATAATCTCCGAAGTCTGAAGACTTCGGAGATTATTTATTTAGATTGGTTTTATTTTATTTGCTCAAAGTCAGGAGACTTTGCGTAGCGGGATCGACATTAAGAAAATAATTATTGTTGGCCGAGATATATACATAACAGCTGATCACGTGACCGAAAAAACTGAATTTGATAATATCTTTAAAGGATTATTTAAATCTAAAAACTAACTACAATTAATTCATAGATATTAAAATTTATATCTATCTATCTATCATTTCCAGAACTATCTTTTTGTTCAGGTTTATTTGGGAATAAATTCTTAATTACGGTAAGGTAAAAAATAAGTATTGATGCTGTTAATGTACCACAGACGAATATAAATTCCGTTTCTGACAAATTAAATGGAATTTCTATTAATTTTGTATAGAAAGGCACTTTAATACATTTTATACCATGTAATAAAATAAAAAAACCAATAAATCCTGCCCAGATAGCAGAAAATCTAAAAGCTAATACCGCATTTTTTTCTCTAAGGACTCTCTCTGACTCACTATTAAGTGTCTTTTGCTTTAGCTCTTCTTTTTTAACATGAATCTCCGCCATTAGGTTTTCATATTTTCTATAGTGCTTGTCACTATTAGACATATATTGTACCCATAAGCTTATATGTTCAGCTCCTAAATTTTCAAGACTTATACCAAACAATGCGTTTCTTTCATTAATTGATTGGCCATCATCACTTCCTGTGGAAGATACTGGACGGGGATTAGCATTGAAGTAATTCTGAACATCATTAATATTAGGCATGTTCTTCGGTCTCTATTTTTGGAGGATTTGCAATTAGATTTTTATAATACTTTTCTATTGTAGCGTTTTCAATAACTTTATTGAATGAGCCATCATATGCCTCTTTCCAAGGAGTGTCGTTTAAATGTGTTTTAGTGGAAAGATCAAGTCCAGAAAACTGTTTATAATTGTCCCAAATCACTTTTAAGAATTTAGCATCATTTTCTTTCAATTCAGTAGTTGATCTTATTTGAAAAGTATTAATATCAACATTGCTAAATCCAAAAGTTTTAGTAACATGATAAAGGTCTGGAATTACAGGCCCATATTTCCATGCTTCTATAGTATTTGAAATTAATGGCTTGCCAAAGAATCCTAAATGCCAGCCATGTGCAATGTAAGTCAACTTTAGAAGTTTCATTGGCTCTATACCAACACCATCTTCTTTGGCTAACTTCAGAAATTGTTTTGCAACATCAAAGCAGTTGTACATAATGGTTTTGTTTTACATTTGAAAGTTACACATTAATATTGAAATAAAAAAGTTTGCAAAAATATGAAACGATTTTTATATGCATTGATTTTAAATCAATTATTTATCAACAAAAATCAGACCTAATAGCGACAGAACTTGACGTATTATTTTGTATTTTAGAAAAACGATAAACATGAAAATTACATTTTTATCACATCCCCCGCTGGCAAAGTCTCCCGACTTTGAGCACTTATTTTCATTCATCATAATTATTATATTTCCAAAATTCATTTTTCTTAGTAGGATCTATGACTGGATTTTCAGCAATCTCAACCTCAAGTAATCCTTTTCCAAAAACATAATTACCAGCTGAAGAATAAAGATAATGATATCCTTTTTCAACAAATCCAGCCCTTACAGGATTGAGGTGGATATAATTTAACTTATCCCACATAAAATGTAATGTAAATATTTCCTCAGCATGATTGCCATATTGCCAAAATTGATAGCACTTATTTCTATTATGCGTTTCGATTGCTTTTGAGAACCTCTCTAACATCCACTCTTTTCTACTTTCAGGTTCACTTTTGATTTTTTCCAGGATATTTTTGGAAGTAAATTTTTTAAAGTCTCTTAATAAATCTGATAAATTATGACTTTTTGATTGTACTATTAAATGAATGTGATTAGTCATAATGACATAGCCGTAGACTATCATTCCTTTATTTTTGATACAATATTTTAGCGCTTCTATAACGATATCTCTATAGGTTTTTCGGGAAAAAACATCAATTCAATCTATAACTGTACAAGTGATAAAATGAGGTTTATCCTGATCTCTTATAATATAACCCTCTTTCATTGTGTTTGTTTTATTCTAAATATATAAATTTTAGAGTAATTATTCAAGGTCTTACTATACAAATAAAGTCAACCTCTAAAGATTGACTTTGTTATATTGCTAGCTCAAAGTCGGGAGACTTTGCGCAGCTGGAGTTTATTGAAAACGAATTATTTGTCATTCTATATTTTTCAATTAATTCATAAAACTCTTCAAAGATATTTCGTTCTCCTAATACAGAATAGATGTCTTTTGTTTTTTGCATGGTTATGTTTTTGTAAAAATAATAAAAAAGTAGTTACTGCAAGAAGCCTTTCTTGTAGTTGTAATATGATACAATAGGTTGATAGCGAGGATAAATCCTGTATATTTCAGTAGAGTTAATGTTCATTCATTTGCAATTCCATTTAAGATCGCTCTCTTTTTCTGTGTACCATCTGGTTATCCACTTTGAAATTCCGTCTAATCCTGGATATATTATTCTTTCTGTTATATTAGCTTGGTCAAGTTTATCTCGAATTTCCCATTTTAAAGATTTCGTTATTATAATCTTATCTATTAAGCCCACACTTTCTAAATATTTCAATTTATTTGAATCCTCATCTAACATAAATGAAAATAAGGCAAATTGATTTACTATTCTATCATCAATTGAAGGAGGTTCAAAAAAAATAATAGAGTTATTCTCATTTGCTGAAAATTCCTTTAAGTCTTCATATGACTTTCCAATAGTATCTACTAAATCATTAGTTCCAAGAATTAGAATAGAATTTTCCTTTAGATACTTTGAAATTGAATTAGGATAATTTTCTTTCATTTTTATATAATTGACTCTCCAAATTACCCCATCTTTATTAAAACTTTTTATATTTTCTGTTGCAAAATGCAATGCAACATTAGGAGAATATGTCCAATCTAATAATCTAGTTGGTAACCCATGATGCTGTCCTAAAGAAAGCCAATTCCAAATATTATCATAATTATCTATTAGTGTATTAATTGGTGAATATTTTTTGAAATTTCGAATTAAGTGTTTTTCCATTTTTGATGGAACAGTACCTAATCTTTGAATTGATGTTTCTAGTCCATACTTTGAATCAGAGACCCCCCTGTAAAGAAAATCAGAACGGTATCTATTAAATGAGTTTAAATTTTCTTCAAACAGAATCTTTTGTAACTCTATCCAGTCTTTTGGAATGATTTCATTCATTATATTATTAGTTTTTAAATTTACGTGTATTATACAGATCTACATATTTTATATATGTACAGATCATAGCTTTTTATTAAAGTTAAAATATTTTAGTAAGATTCAATTACGGGAAACCATATTTTGGATTAAAGTAAACAAAAAAACACCCCGCTGCGCAAAGTCTCCCGACTTTGAGCCCTTATTTTCATTCATCATAATTATTATATTTCCAAAATTCATTTTTCTTAGTAGGATCTATGACTGGATTTTCAGCAATCTCAACCTCAAGTAATCCTTTTCCAAAAACATAATTACCAGCTGAAGAATAAAGATAATGATATCCTTTTTCAACAAATCTAGCCCTCACAGGATTGAGATGGATATAATTTAACTTATCCCACATAAAATGTAATACTGTACAAGTGATAAAATGAGGTTTATCCTGGTCTCTTATAATATAACCTTCTTTCATTGTATTTGTTTTATTCTAAATATATAAATTTTAGAATACCTATTCAAGGTCTTATTGTACAAATAGAGCAACCTTTAAAGATTGACTTTGTTATATTGCTAGCTCAAAGTTGGGAGACTTTGCGCAGCTGGAATGTTAACTGTAGTTGAAATTTTTATATGATATCAAGTATTTCTCGCAAAATTTCTTTTACACATGAATACTCAAGAACAGAAGGTTTTTCCTCTATAATTTTATTGTATTTTAATCTACTCAGAACATTTGGAGAATGTTTTACACAGGGTTCTTGCGTTAAAACTAAAGTACACGTAAAACTAAAATCTTCAAATAAAATTTCATTGGAATGATATTGACCTCTTTTGATTGAATAAGTATCACCTTTTCTAAAAATTCTTTCAATTTTATTGTTAATATCACAATACAATTTTGTTGGTTTTAGAAATCTGTAGTTTTCGTTCTCATTATAAGAACCCTCATATATTGTATATTCGCCATTCTTCGAAGATTCCGAAATTTCATAAAGGTAATCTTTGATTTTACCACATAATATCCAACTATTTAAGTTATAATAATGATCGTGAATATATAGATCTTTTTTGGGCTTATATGATTTATGCCATATATGAAGTCTAATTTGCTTATCATTTAAATCATATAACCTTGCATAAATAAATCCTAAGGGATGTACAAAAAATTTTATATCAGTTTTTTCAAATTCCAAATAATCTTTTATAAATGAAACAACAAAAGCTCTTATTTCTATAAATGAGCTTTTATTGGTAAGATATATACTCATAGTTTTAAAATGGATTTGTTGGTTTTGTAATGAATTGTAAAACTGTTTTTATGTCTTCATCTGAAAGTTTCAAATCTGGAAATATTTGCTCTACAAATAATTTTATATTGTCAATATTAACAGTTGTTAGATTTAAATTGTTATTAATTTGAAGTTTTTTACTTTGTCTTTTAACCTGTTGAAATTCCTCTTTGTAATGTTTAAATAAATATGAATCTTTATTGCAAATGATAGAAGGGATTAACGGGTCTTCTCTAGAAACTATAGCTTTTTCATTTGATATATCCATACGGCTTAATGTGAAGAAATCTTTTATATAGATTTCAATTTCAAGAAACTGATTTACTTTTGTTACATGTAAAGATTTAAAAATCGTAGAAATTAATTCATTTTTCAAGTAATTTGTGTTCCAATTATTTTTAGTATCTAAACTATTTCTAAATTCGGCATATCTTTGGAGTAAATTTTCATTTTCAGGATTTAGAATGATAATTTCAAGTCTAACGGTTTCTCGTTTCTTAGATGATATTTCAAATAACTTAGGAATAGTATTAAATCTTGTATATCTTCCTAATCCACCATTGAATTTCCAGCTATCACAATTAGCTCGAGCTTTATCTAAATGATCTTCAATTTGTGAAGAGGATGATGTGAATTCAATTGTTTTTTTTTTTCGTCTATTTGAAGGTTATAAATAAAATATCCGACAATAATTGCTGTAATTATTGATGTAATGAATTTATCTATAAATGATATTATTTCTTCATTTACTCCTGTGTCAAGGGACTTGACTGGAAAGGCAAATAATCTTGTCACGAATAGTAATACTATTAATATACTTATAAAAATAAGAAATCTGCCTCGAATAGTTTTGTTTCCGAATAATTTATCCATTTATAATTAAATTTACAGCTAACATCCAAATTTAGACATTGCAACCTCTATAAAACAAATTTTTTTGTACAGTTTTAAACATTCTAATAATATAAATCTAAAAGCCAAAGTGACACGATACAGTTGCGGTAGTAAGATTCTATATGTTCTCTTTAATTAAGCTTACTATTTTTGCATTCCCCCCGCTGCGCAAAGTCTTCCGACTTTGAGCACTTATTTTCATTCATTATAATTATTATATTTCCAAAATTCATTTTTCTTAGTAGGATCTATGACTGGATTTTCAGCAATCTCAACCTCAAGTAATCCTTTTCCAAAAACATAATTACCAGCTGAGGAATAAAGATAATGATATCCTTTTTCAACAAATCCAGCCCTCACAGGATTGAGATGGATATAATTTAACTTATCCCACATAAAATGTAATACTGTACAAGTGATAAAATGAGGTTTATCCTGGTCTCTTATAATATAACCTTCTTTCATTGTATTTGTTTTATTCTAAATATATAAATTTTAGAATACCTATTCAAGGTCTTATTGTACAAATAGAGCAACCTTTAAAGATTGACTTTGTTATATTGCTAGCTCAAAGTCGGGAGACTTTGCAGCTGGAGATCAAATTTTTTGCGAACTGTAAACGTGAATTTAGTGCAAAATTCGCAATCTTGCCAAGCGCCTGTTGTGCGATGTTTTTATTTTTCCAATGTTTCTATTATCCAATTCAAGCAAACTTCGGAATCCATAATGGACCAGGAATGTGGATTTTTCGTTCCGTCTAACCGAACTCCTTTTCCTTGACTAACGATGACTCTAGCGTTTTCATTTCCCATTATTTTTAATTGGTTTATCATGGAGACTATATCAATTCCATTCCAATCATGTAAGTCACGATGTCTTTGATTAATTAACCAATCGGTATCCAAATCAGTAAACATTAAAAGAGGCATTTTTTTTAAATACTTTGCGTTTCCGCCATCTTTTGCTCCATAAGAATAAATAGAATTTTCCAGATATTTTTCCGGAAATTTATCTGGAGATCCTCCATAAATACGGTCCCAATTATTCTTTATCCATTGTGCTTCATCTACTGCAGGTTGATAAATATTTCTTTCGATTTCTCTTTCACAATATTTATAAAATCTTGCCTGGTCTAAAGGGGCATCTAATGCAAAAACTCCTTTTGGTATTAGAAAAAACTTTTCAGGATTTTTAGTTGCCTTTTCAGCGTAGGTTAAAGAAATCATTGCGCCACTTGAAAGGCCCCCGATAATAAATTTATCCTTCGGTACTTTATGCTTTGCAACAATTTCACTGAAAATTTTATCAAGTAATTTGAATTCTGCTTCTCGATTATCTGTTCCCCAATTGATTGATGGAACAATGACCATCATTCCTTTTTCAACTGCTATTTTTGGCAGAGTTATTTGTTTTAATGTATTTTCAACGAGTTCTCCACCAGAAGGAATAATCACTAAAACACCTTTAATACTAGCTTTTGGTACATATTTATAATAAAATAATTCTGTAGAATTTTCATCATTAATGTACAGTTCGGAATCATCTGTTTTTGAAACAGATATTTTTTCAAATTCTTGTGCTTTACAAGGTAAAAGATTAAAAAATAGAGCAAAAATTAATATGTTTTTCATTTTTAGTTTTTTTTGGTCAAAATATCGTACAACATCCAAATTTACGCATTGCGATAATATAAAATATATACAATCGCGCGGTAATGAAAGGATCTGCTTTAAACAGGTTTATATATGTTTTACTTTGAAGCTTTAGATTTTTTTAATACTCAAGGCTTTCTGTTGTATCCATTGTATGGCAGTATCAACAGGGGTTGTATCATTGCTGGAAGAAGTATTGTGTCCCAATTGAGGAAAAGAAGTATATTCGAAAGGTTTGCCCTGAGCTTTAAGGGTGTTCAATTGTTCTATACACAACTTTACCGGAATCTGTATGTCTTTTTCACCAAAAAGCCAAAGCCCGGGAATTGAAAGGGTATTCAGATAGGTTTTGGGGTCGGTGGCGACAAATTGATATTTGTCCGGATCATTTTTAGTATGTTCAATGGCATCTGCTTCGGTATGATTTTCCCAGAAATTGTTGTTTCCATTGGTATAAAACTGAAATCGAAGTTGCTCCAGAGTGGTAATGGTAGGACCGCTAAATAACACCATAAAGTCAATTTGCGGATTTTTGCTTGCTGCCATCGGGATGATCCATCCTGCCTGGCTGAAGCCCACTAATCCAATGGGTATTTTTTTATCTTTCAAATAGGTTTGAAATGTTGCTACGGCCGCATTGGCATCCTGAGCCAATAAAGTAAGGTTAGCAGGGTCTATATTATTGGTACCTACAGATGGTCCTACATATACACCCCCAGATTCTCCAACTCCGCGCTTGTCGTAGGTGAATACAGCAATACCTTCTTTAGCGAGACGTTTTGCAAATTCCGTTTCTCTTTTTACCGGATCTGACCCGTGAACAATGACCACCGCCGCCAATGGTTTTTTAGGTTCTAAAATAGAGCCTGCAAGAGTAATATCCTGACTTTCAAACTTTACATCCTTAATGGTAAAATCTGCGGATTGTGAAAATACCATTTCTGGTAAAGCTGTTAGTAACAGCCAAGTAAAGACGTTAGAAAGAAAGTTGATTTTCATTTAAGAATATTTTTCATGGGGTCATAGTTAATCATCAAATATAATAAAAAACCGCTCTATAAAAATAGAGCGGTTAGTATATTAATTTGCTTCGGTCGCTGACCGTTACATCATTCCTGGCATTCCACCACCCATTGGCATAGCTGGTTCAGCGCTCTTCACTTCAGTGATTACACATTCAGTAGTAAGAAGCATACCAGAAACAGAAGCTGCATTTTCAAGGGCAACTCTAGTTACTTTCGTAGGGTCAATGATACCTGCTTCAAGCATGTGAACATACTCGTCAGTTTTCGCATTGTATCCGAAGTCTCCTGATCCTTCAGCTACTTTAGCCACGATTACAGAACCTTCACCACCTGCATTAGCCACGATTTGTCTTAATGGCTCTTCGATAGCTCTCTTAACGATTTTGATCCCTGTAGTTTCGTCAGAATTGATTCCTGTAAGGTTTTCCAAAGCAGAGATTGCTCTTACTAAAGCAACACCACCACCTGCAACAATACCTTCTTCAACAGCTGCTCTTGTAGCGTGAAGGGCATCATCTACTCTGTCTTTTTTCTCTTTCATTTCCACTTCAGAAGCTGCTCCTACGTACAATACAGCAACACCACCAGCTAACTTAGCTAATCTTTCCTGAAGTTTCTCTCTGTCATAGTCAGAAGTTGTAGTTTCCATCTGAGCTTTGATCTGAGCTACTCTTCCTTTGATTTTTGCTTCATCACCACCACCGTTTACGATCGTTGTGTTGTCTTTATCAATGGTTACTTTCTCAGCAGTTCCAAGCATATCTAAAGAGATGTTTTCCATAGTGAAACCTTGCTCTTCAGAGATCACCTGTCCACCTGTAAGGATAGCGATATCTTCTAACATTGCTTTTCTTCTGTCTCCGAATCCCGGAGCTTTTACTGCAGCAATTTTAAGAGAACCTCTTAGTTTGTTTACGACTAAAGTTGCTAAAGCTTCACCTTCCACTTCTTCAGAGATAATCAATAGAGATTTCCCTCCTTGTGCAATTGGCTCAAGAACCGGAAGTAATTCTTTCATTGAAGAAATTTTCTTCTCTACCAAAAGGATGTAAGGGTTTTCTACTTCAGCTACCATTTTCTCAGGGTTAGTCACGAAGTAAGGAGACTGGTATCCTCTGTCAAACTGCATACCTTCTACTACATCTACAGTAGTATCAATACCTTTAGCTTCTTCTACAGTGATTACTCCTTCTTTACCTACTTTTCCGAAAGCTTCAGCGATCAGAGACCCGATAGTTTCGTCATTGTTAGCAGAAACAGAAGCTACCTGCTTTACCATTTCTGTAGAATCTCCAACAGTTTTAGATTGAGACTTAAGGTTTTCCACAACAGCAGTTACAGCTTTGTCGATCCCTCTTTTTAAGTCCATTGGGTTAGCACCTGCAGCTACATTCTTAAGACCTTCTCTTACGATAGCCTGTGCCAATACAGTAGCGGTAGTAGTACCGTCTCCTGCGATATCATTAGTTTTGGACGCAACTTCTTTTACCATTTGCGCACCCATATTTTCTACTCTGTCTTCAAGTTCGATTTCTTTTGCAACAGAAACACCATCCTTAGTTACATGAGGAGCACCGAAAGATTTTTCGATTACCACATTTCTACCTTTAGGACCTAAAGTTACCTTCACTGCATTAGCCAATGCATCTACACCTCTCTTTAAAGCGTCTCTTGATTCAATATCGAATTTTATTTCTTTTGCCATTTTTTTCTTGTATTAATGTACAATGTACGATGTACAATGTACTTGATTTACTTTTTAATGTTTGATTTTTTTATCAGTCATGAATACATTGTACATTTTACATTGTACAACGTACAGGTTTACCCGATGATTCCTAATAGATCAGCTTCTCTTACGATTAAATAATCTTTACCTTCAAGCTTCAATTCAGCACCTGAATATTTTCCATAAAGAACTTTGTCACCTACCTGAACAGTTGTAGGCTCATCTTTTTTACCAGGACCTACTGCCACTACAGTACCTTCTTGCGGCTTTTCCTTTGCAGTGTCCGGGATAATAATACCTGATGCTGTTTTAGTTTCTGCAGCGATTGGTTCTACCAAAACTCTGTCTGCTAATGGTTTAAAGTTTACTGACATAATATATTTATTTTTTAATTATTCCTGACTAGTAATTCTCTAAATGTATGCCATGGGGGAGTGATGGATGAAATGGCAGAATTTTGTGCCCGAATGTGAAAATTTGGCAGAAAAATAAAAATGAGAAAGCCGGAAATTTTCCGGCTTTTATGATTACTGTACCAATGGACTCTGTTATGGGCAAGATTCTCCCGGTCCTATCCAAAGGCTGCATTGTCCTTTGTAATTGTATTCGCAGCAGAAGCGTCCTACCGCTCCGCCATTGATTGATTTCTGAGCATCTCTGCTTAATGATTTTGCATTTTTCATAGGTAATATCTTGTATTTGTACTATTCCTGAACATTTAAAGTCAATCAGGTTTTTTGACATCTGGTGTTTATGTGCAAATCAAAGATAATATTTTTTCCTTTATGTGTGATATATATTGATGTTTTTTTTAGATAATAAATATTTGGTTATCAAAAGATAAGAATGTTTGTGTAATTGTTAAATTGCTTCCACATACATTTTTCTTCCGTTCATTTCTATATCCTGACTAACGGTTTTTCTGGTGTCCGGATCGATATAGTAAGTGGTTATGGTCGTTTTGTTGGAGATATCATCTGTAGTTTTTACAGCCCAGACTTGTTTTCCTTTATAATCCACTTTTTTAACGTCAAGAACATAGGCTTTCATCACTCCGTTTTTATTGGCTTTCGGATTGTAATCGAAAATTGATATTTCAGAAGTGTAGTTTTCTTTTAGAGGAAGGAATTTTATCATCATCGGATAGCTGCTGCTGTCGAAATAATTGAAGGCATCTGTTTCAAAAAGATCCTTTTTCTGGGACTTTTTGTCGAGGTAATATCCCGTTACCTTATTCTTACCGGATTTTAGAACCATATCTCTCATAGAATTATAAGATGAATGGTAAGAGGGAAGGAAATTGGCGGTCTTCACGATGGTAGAATCTGTCCAGCTGGCATCAGGTGTCTTTTTTATTTTTACGATAGTCTTTATAAGAAGATCTGTTTTGTTGAGTTTTTTGATCTCTGTTATAATGCTTCCTATTTCTGTTTTGGTTCCTGCATTCTCAGCATACCATACAGATTCTGAAGTTTCGTCTTTTATTAATTTGGAATTAATATGTACGTTTTGAGGCGTAAGCAGCTGCTGCGAAAAAGCATAAGTACTGCTTAGTACTAAAAGGAAAAAGAATGCTTTCATGATTTTTTTGCTAATAAGTAGAGTTGTACTTGTTAAAAGTTACAAGCCATTGATTACTAGATTTTACCTGCTTCCTGCAATGGTACCCGAAGCCTCAGTATTTCCAGTAAATCTGCCGGTTTTGAAAAAGAATACCATAGATCTGGAACTCGTAATATCTGGAAATTGAGATCAGGTAGAAGGAAATTTAGGTTTCTGCTGTTGGTTTATTTTTGAAATAATAGCTCCCGAAATGGCTATTCCTATGAAATTGGTTACAGATCTTGCCTCATTCATAAAACGGTCTACACTGTAAAGAAGGGCAATATCTGCTAACGGAATTTTTTCAAATCGGTTCAACGTAAAAACCAGTGCAAGGAATCCTGAGCCAGGTACTCCGGAGGCTGTCTTTGAAGTCATGGAAATAATAACAAACAGCCAGATGTAATCATGAAGCTCCAGTGAAATATTATAAAACTGGATCAGGAAAATACACGAAATAGAAAGATAAATACACGCTCCGGCAAGATTAAAATTATATCCAAGCGGGATGACAAACCGCAGAATTTTCAGATCATATCCCTGAGATTCCATTTTTTCAAAGATCACAGGGAAAGCCGTTTTTGAAGAAGAAGTAGCTACCACAAGGATAATCTCTTCTTTAATGCTGATTAAAAAATCCCAGAGATTGATTTTGAAAAAATGTGTTACTGGTCCCAGAATTCCAAAAATAAAAACAAGACAGGCAAGATACACTGTGGCTACCACTTTACTTAATGGCAGCAAAGTATTAATTCCATATACTGAGATTCCGTAGGCGATATTACAGAAGATAACAATGGGAAGAAAAATGTATACATACTTTATCAGTTTAAAGAACAAGTCTTTACCCTCATCTAAAATACGGAGAAGCTTATTTTTTCCTTTAGACAGGCCTATAGCTATCCCGGCAGAGATTGATAATAAAAGAAATAGTAAATAATTACTAAGATACAGCGGATTGATTGAATAGCTTAAAAAACGTTTTGGTAAACTTTTATTAATCATTGAAACGGTTATTTCCGTATTTACTCCCGGTTTTAAAAGAAGGCCAAACCCAATTCCCACTGCAATACCTGCCGAGGTGATGATCAGGAAATAAATAATCATCTGTAATGTAATTTTAATCGCATTTTCAATACTGAAAATATAACTTATCCCATACGTCACAGCGATGAAAATCACCGGAACGATAAGGACTTCAAGAAGCATAAAAAAATAATGACTTACTTTTTCCAGCGGCCGTCCGATTTCAGGAAAGTAATAGCCTGCCAATGCTCCACAGATAATTGCTGTGAATACATAGAGACTAAGATTTCTCAAATAGGAGTCTGTAAATGTTTTTTGCCTGGATTGAGCTGTCATTATAGGTAGGATGAGAATACGAATTTATAAATATAATCTTATATAATATGAAGTACCAATGCTGCCAGTAACATGACAACAGAAGACCCTATTGCCCATTTCAGAGTAAATTTTAGATGATCTGAAAATTCTACTCCGGCTAAAGAGACCAGTAAATAAGTAGAAGGAACCAATGGACTCAATAAATGGGAAGCCTGGCCTACAAGACTTGCCCGTCCTAAAATATCAGGAGGAATACCCATCTGATGACCTGTAGCGGTGATCACGGGTAATATTCCGAAATAATAAGCATCATTAGTTAAGAAAAAGGTGAGGGGGACACTGAATATAGCAGTGATGACATTAAGATAGCTTCCCCAGTCTTTCGGAACAATGCCAATGATGCTGTTTCCCATAGAATTCATAATTCCTGTTCCGTTAAGAATTCCGGTGAAAATCCCTGCACCAAAGATCATTCCCGCTACAGACAGCGCATTGCCGGAATGTTTTGCAATAATTTTCTGCTGATCTTTAAGTTTTGGATAATTGATGACGGAAGCAATACAAAACGCAATCATGAAAGCAATTCCAAGAGGAATAATGTCAAGTATCATTACACAAAGAAGCACAACAGTAAGGATAAGATTGACAATAAGCAGCTTGGGGCGGCGCAATGCCGGATCATTTTCTCCTGCAATATCCTGTTGGCTGTATTTTGTGTATTTTCCGTGTTTACTGATTCTTTTTCTCTCTTTTATCCCAAGGATATAAGCCACTATAAATACCCATACAATACCAATCAGCATAACCGGAATCATCGGGACAAATATTTCAGTATGTCCAAGTTTCAGTGAACTCATTACCCGGGCGGTAGGCCCACCCCAAGGTAAGATATTCATAATTCCTCCGGCAAGCATAATAATGCAGGTAAGGACCAGGGGATTCATTCCTTGTTTTTTATAAAGAGGCAGCATGGCTGCCACCACAATAATATAGGTAGAAGACCCATCACCATCCAGCGAAACCAAAGTGGTAAGGAGTGCAGTGCCGATTGTTGTTTTTACCGGATTATCTCCAACGGCTTTTAAAATGGCATTCACCAGCGGTTCAAAAAGTCCGGTATCAATCATTAAGCTGAAATAAAGGATGGCAAAGATCAGCATGACTCCCGTAAGAGCAATTTCTTTTACCCCTTCTTTCATCATTTTTCCCAGTTCCGGCCCAAAACCTGCTATCACTGCAATGAGTACAGGAACGAGTACAAGGGCGGTAAGAGGAGTCATTTTTTTATTCATGATGAGCAACATGAATATAACAATCATTAAAAAACCAAGAAATGTAAGCATAGTATGTTATCTGTTAATGATATAATTATTTTTGTTTTTTTCTCCAGTCAAAAGAATTTCTGAAGCCTATGAACCCATAGTTACTGGTCTTTCCGGTTTCCAGCTGATTGATAAAGGCTATTTCCAGTGCTGAGTTTTTTCCGGTTTTGATCCCGAGACCGGCGGTGATACGGTTGCTGTCGAAAGGTTCTTCTTTTTCAATATTCATTCTTATTTCATTTTTAAGAATGCCATAGAGTTTTTCTTTTTCCCCTTTTTTGTTGAAAGGAATTCTTACTGAGATCAGATATCGTAGCCTAACCTGGAATTCATCCGGATTGCTGAGAAAACGCTCTTCTACTCTCAGACGGTTAGATATTGAAGTTCTGCCGATAAAATACTCGGCAGTGACTTGCTGAAAAGGCCTTTTCTCATATCGTATTTTTTTAGAATCATCCGCATTGTATGACTCCAGGACCAGAAACATTGCCCCTACCGCAGGTTTTATGTTCTCTGCCACCTCATAATCCACGTAGGCATTGAGAAGAAAAAGCCTTGTGTCATAAGCCAGATCAAAAGAACGGTATTGTGTAAGTGCAGTTAAGGTACTTTTATCGGTTATCTTTGCCGACATCAGGTACTGAAACCACATATTGTAATTATCCTTACTCTGACTATATAAAAGTCCGTTCAATAAGAATAATGATAAAAGAAGTGTTGATTTTATATTAAGTTTCATGTAATATTTGATTAACATTGCAGTTTCTCAAATATATTTATTAGGAAGAGCGGACCTGGATTTTTTCAATCAATGACCGTTTTTCTCAACGAACTGCATTTTGATATAAAAAGATATTATATTTGGTAAAGCTGAAAATAAGGCTCAAAGTATGTTTTTAATCATAAATTTTATTATTATATTATTGATTATAAGGGTTTTATTTAATGGTAAGATTCTGGAAAGCCTTATGAAGTACCGCTGGAAATTTTTATTGAGATTTCAGCATATTTTTTTCTTTTTTATCTTCATTCTGATCACTTATTTCACCGAAAACTACTTCCTGAATGGTTTTGAATTAATTTGGAGTATTATTTTGAATGTATTTTTGAATGTCGGGATCTATTATCTGGTATACTACTATCTTGTTCCTTATTTCTATCTATCCAACAAATATCCGGAGTTTATCCTATATGCATTGATTGCCTTTTTGGTTTCCAGTCTTTTCAGGATCCTTTGGGAACCGGCAGTTTTCAGCATGAATTTTACTAAAGAAGGGTATTATGTAGGTTTCCTTTATAATGTGTATATCTCTCAGGGAATAGTGATTCTTGTTGCCTCGTTTTTAGGAATTACAAAAGATAAATTTCTTATAGAGCAGGATGTAATCAACCTTGGAGAAGAAAAAGAACAGCTTTATCTGGATTTGTTGAAATCCAAACTGAATCCTCATTTTTTACTCAATACCCTTAATAATATGTATGCCAACAGCTTTGTGCATACAGAAAAGACATCCGATTCTATTTTACAGCTTAGCAAGCTATTACAATATATTATCTATGACAGTGGAAAAGAAAAAATAAGTGTTGCTCAGGAGCTTTCTTCGCTCAAAGCGCTTGCAGATCTCTATCAGTTAAAATATAATAACCTGCTTAATATCACTTTAAACATTCAGAATCAGGAAGAATTTGATATCGCAGAAATCCCGCCTTCTATACTCCTTACATTGTTTGAAAATGCTTTGAAACATTCTGCTATAGGGGAAGAAGAGAGAAGTTTTATCAACTTATCCTGCACCATAGAAGGTTCAGAATTGTTGTTTGAAATCACCAACTCTATAGCTGCTTATCAGGCCCATCAGGTAGAAACGGGATATCATGGATTGGGAAATGATGCAGTTCTTCATATATTAGAAAAATGGTATGCCGGTCAATTTGAGTTCCTTTCAGGACCGGAAGAAAATAATCACTATAAAATTGTTTTAAAAATTAAACTAAATGGCTAATCTGACTGTAGTAAATGTTGATGATGAATACCCTGCTTTACAGCTTGTCAAGCAATATTGTGCCCAGCTGGAAGAGGTTGAGCTGCTGGGGTCGTTTCAGGATCCGGAAGAAGCCTTGATTTTTCTTAAAGCAAACAAAGTAGATCTGGTAGTTTTTGATATAAACATGCCTAAAATAAATGGAGTAGAGCTTTTACAACAGCTTCCCGATCCGCCGCTGTGTATTTTCCTCACGCTGGAATCAAAATATGCAGTGAAAGCATTTGAATTGGATGTGGTTCATTATCTTATAAAGCCAGTAGATTTTGATACTTTTAAAAAAGCGGTAAATAAAGCAAAGGATTTTTTTCAATTTAAAAACTCAGCCAATGACCGTCATCAGGAAGATTATATTATGTTCAAATCGAACTATGTGATGAATAAGGTTTTTCTCAAAGATATTCTGTGGATACAAGGATTCGGAGAATATATTGTGCTGATGACTCCATTGAAAAAGTATATGATCCTTGAAAGAATGTCCAACTTTGAAGAAAAATTCCAGCATTTTGGTTTCATTAGAATTCATAAATCCTATATAGTGTTATCAGATCATATCAATTCCTATGATTCCGGCAATGTGTATCTGAAAAATGGAGAACATCTTCCGCTGGGAAGAACCTATAAAAAGAATGTGAAAGAACATTTAAGTTAAAATAATAAAGCCGGAAATTTCCGGCTCTATTCTGCATTGTTATGAGATGATCAGACTAAGGACAATTTATTTCTTACCCAATCTTTTTGAGGAACGAATAAAAACACAATTGATAGGATCGCATAATAGTTAGAAATCCCCAGTGAAAAAACTTCAATCGGAGGAAGTTTTATTTTGTTTTCCTGAGTTCTGATAAAATAGTGGGGAGTGTATTAATCCCCCAATGTTCCAAGTATTTTCCATTTTTTAGACGTACAATATCTATCACATCAATTTTTATCTGCCTACCTGTGGGCTCTATTCCCATTAGAATTCCTGTATGGGTTCCCATGATTGCTTTTCTTGTAGTTACTTTATCTTCCTCGGCAACCTGATCATAGATTTCTACAGTCAGGTCGGGAAATGCAGGTTTTAAAATATTGAAAAATGTATTCCACATTCCATTAGCATCGTTGCTGTCAGGGGGGGCTGTTCTGTTGACAAAATCATCATCCATAAGTTGTCTGAACGAGTCGAAATTACATTGCTCAATGACTTCTTTGTTGAAGCGTCTCACTGTTTCTTTATTTTTTTCTAAACTGCTCATAGGTCTGTTTTTTTGTTTAGTGAAGTACTACAAATAAATTTATATTTATTTATAATGGGTTGAAATTTGGGTTGTTATTTAGTTTGAAGCTAATAATCTATTGTAATGGGGATATTTTTTAAACATAAAAAACTGCCCTTAGACAGTTTTTTATTTTATGATTTCTTACCTGCAGCCTGCATCGGATTTACTTTTCCGTTTGAGCTTCCCCTTACAGAGCCCGCCTCCTGTTTCTGTTTGAAGAGTTGGAATCTGGAAGTTTCATTACCGGATCCGGCATTGCTCCAAAAATTATTGGTGGTATCAATATCAGCTGTTTCTCTCATGGGGTCGAGCTGAATAGACTTCAGTTTTTTATCAAAATAATAAGTCTTGGAAACTTTTTGTTCGTTCAGTCTCCATATCTGTGCGGCAGATTTGTCATACAATTTTGAACCGTCTTCAAAAGTAAATTCAAGAATGATAGGCATTACCAATCCTCCTTTGTTCACGAAATCGATCTGGTAAGCAGTTATATTTTTGAATTTTTCTTTATCCTTATTATCAAGAGGAAGACCGGCTTCTGTCTTAATGGTATATTCTTTAGTGTTATCCACTTTTTCTTGGCCTCTGTCATATCTGTAGTAGAAGTCCTGAGCATCTTTGTCACCATCCACATAGAATTTAATATTCTTGTCTTCTCTGTTTCTGATTTTTGAAAGATCTTCAAAACTGTTCACCAAAGGTTTTTCAACCTGATATTTTACTTCAGCTGCTGCTTTGGGATCGGTATCCAGATTGGGAACTGCTACCGTTACTTTATCAATAGCAATATCCACAGGATCTGTACCGTAGAACCAGCCTCTCCAGAACCAGTCAAGATCCTCACCACTTGCATCTTCCATGGTACGGAATAAATCTGCAGGTTCAGGATGTTTGAATGCCCATCTTTTCGCATATGTTTTGAATGCTTTGTCAAAGAGTTCTCTTCCCATAATGGTTTCACGAAGAATATTCAGCCCTGTTGCAGGCTTTGAATAAGCATTCGGACCATACTGAACAATATTCTCAGAGTTGCTCATAATAGGCTCCAGCTGATCTTTTGGAAGTTTCATATAATCTACGATCGTCCATGCCGGACCTCTTTTGGAAGGGAATTTATTATCCCATTTTTCTTCCGTAAGATATTCTGTGAAAGTATTCAGCCCTTCGTCCATCCATGCCCATTGTCTTTCATCAGAATTGATGATCATGGGGAAGAAGTTGTGCCCTACCTCATGAATAATTACTCCGATCATTCCGTTTTTGGTTCCTTCAGAATAGGTTCCGTCTTTTTCAGTTCTTCCGAAATTGAAGCAGATCATTGGATATTCCATTCCATTAGCAGCTTCTACAGACTGTGCTACCGGATAGGGATAAGGAATGGTAAATTCAGAATAGGTTTTGATGGTATGCGCTACCGCTTTTGTAGAAAATTTTCTGTAAAGGCCATAAGATTCTTTTGGATAGAAACTCATTGCCATTACTCTATTACTGTTTTCAGGAATGGTGACACGCATTCCGTCCCAAACAAACTTTCTGGAAGAAGTCCATGCAAAGTCACGGACATCTTTGGCTTCAAAAACCCATGTTTTTCTTTGTTTTGAATGGTTCTTCTCTGCTTTTTTAGCTTCGTCCAGCGTTACTATTTCTACGGGTTCAGAAGCATTTTCTGCTTTTTTGTACCTTGAAAGCTGGTCAGCAGTTAAAACCTGATCATAGTTTTTACATTCTCCTGTTCCCCCTACAACGTGATCTGCCGGAACATTCATGGAGACTTTAAAATCTCCGAAAACCAAAGCAAATTCACCTCTTCCTGTGAACTGGTGGTTTTGCCATCCCTGGAAGTCGCTGTATACACACATTCTAGGATACCATTGTGCCATGGTATAGAGATCATTGCCATCTTCAGGGAAGTTTTCGTAGCCGCCGCGGCCGCCCATTTTTATTCTGTTGGAGATATTGTAGTTCCAGTCTACCTTGAAAACGAATTTTTCACCCTTTTTCAAAACTTTTGGAAGATCAATACGCATCATGGTTTTGTTAACCGTATACTTAAGAGGAGTACCGGAGGCATCCGTTACTTTTTCAAGACTTACTCCATAACCATTGTCTTTTACAGGAAGCTCAGTGATTTTGAGCTGTTGGTCTGTAGTGGAAGGATGGAGTACGGAAGAATTATCATATCCGGCATTTCTGATACTTGAATGTTCATTTTCATCAAGCTGAAGCCAGATATAATCCAGATCATCAGGAGAATTGTTGTAATAAGTAATGGTTTCTGAACCTTTAAGATTTCTCTTGTCTTCATCCAGATAAGCATTGATGTTGTAATCAGCCCTGTTCTGCCAGTATCCGTGCCCGGGGGCTCCGGAAGCCGTTCTGTAAATGTTGGGTGTTGGTAAAATAGTTCCCAGCTGCTCAAACTTGTTTCCATGATTGCTGCCTGGGTTATTCTGAATATTTTGTGCGGTGAAACCTGTATATGCAAATACAGAAAGTGAAAGTATAACAACTTTTAGTTTCATAACCGAAATGATTTATTAATGATCAAAGATAATAATAAGCTGTTGAAATAATAAAAATATTTCACATTTAAAAAGGAATTCTTTCCAAAGTCATTTTTAATGATAAAGCAAATACACCGGAAGATACAAAGAGAATCCAGTCTTTTTTATTGACTTTAAAAATGGTAAGCATCATAAAAAGGATAATTAAAATGGCGAAGACAATCACGATCTGCCCCAGCTCCAAACCAATATTGAAGCCTAAGAGAGGAACAGCGATGTTTTGACTCTTTGCAATCATTACCCTTGCCGTATTGGCAAAACCCATCCCATGAATAAGACCAAAAATGAGTGCCAGGTAATAATTGGCCCGCATCAGAGTCTGCTTTTTATTTTTCATGATAATATTATCGAACGAGGTCACAACGATGGTAAGTGGAATCAAAAATTCTACCCATGCAGATGGTACTCTGAAGACATCCAGAATACTTAAAGCTAGTGTAATAGAATGGCCGATGGTAAATGCAGTTACAAGGATCAGAATTTTTTTCCAGTCATTGTAAGAATAAACAGCAATCAGTGCAAGAACAAATAATTGGTGATCCAGGGCATCCATAGAGATAATATGTTCCCATCCAAGGTTTAAATAAAATAGAAAATCCTGCATTTTGACAATATGTTTTTAAATTTTTAATTTTCTGTTAAAATAAGTGAATTATTATTTTAATTTTGTTTTTTGTTATTAGTGTTTAATGATACTGCGAGTAATCTTTGTATCAGGTGAAAATTATACAATTGTATTATTAAAATAAATGAAAATGGATATTAAAAAATTATTTTTTGCAAAAGTAAACATTTCGAATGGAGGAGGGAAACTTCTAAGAAATGCTACAGCAGCCTTTTTGGGATTGTATTCCTACGCTTTTTATGGGCAGGTACAGAAACTGGATTCTCGTTTTGACGTATTGCTGAAGAATAAAGAGAATGTAGTGAAAGGAAATGCCATAAAGGAGATGGAGAGACCAGACATGAGACTGGATCAGCATTTGGTGGTAACTGCTAAAGGAGCACAGACGATGTATTCCTGTATTATTTATACCAAAGAGCCGGAAAAACTAAAGTCTGACGGATTTTTAGTTCAGAGCCAATTGCCTTCTTTTTCTACAGCTTTGGTAAGTATTGATGATATCGAGAGGCTTATGAAGCTTCCTTATGTAACATCTGTGATGGCCCCATCTTTTGATGAGCTTCATAATGATGTGAGCAGGGCTCAGTCGGGAGCCAGTCTTTTACAGGATGGCGTATTCAATAATACAGCTTACAACGGAACAGGTATTTTAGTTGGGGTTTATGATACGGGAATAGACTGGAAGCATCCGGATTTCAGAAAAGCTGATGACCAGACGAAAAGCAGGATTGTTTCCATTTGGGACCAGACTTTAACGGCGCAGGGCGGTGAAACAACTCCTACAGGATTTGCAACAGGGGTGGAATATACAAGAGCTCAGATTGAAGATGAACTGGATGGTACCCCAACAGGCTTTGTACGTGAAAATGATACTAACGGGCATGGAACCCATGTATCCGGTACAGCTGCGGGAAATGGGGCTGCCTTTGCAGATAAAAGACATAAAGGATTTTCTTCAGAAGCTGATATCGTCTTCGTAAAAGGAGGGAACGGATCTTTTCCTACCACCAATACCATTAATGCTTTAACCTATTTCAAAAATGTAGCCACAGCTCTGAATAAACCTATTGTTGTCAACATGAGTATCGGGGGACAGGGAAGTGCACACGACGGAACAGCTTCTCATGAAGTAGCCGTGGATAATTTTACTTCATCAGGACCGGGAAGAGTAGTCGTTATCTCTGCCGGAAATGACTACGGAACCAATCTTCACAGAAAGGGTACTATAGAACCCAATGCTGCACAAACCTATAGCTTTACTGTAGCTAGTGATACTTCTACCGCTTCAGTATTTTCTTTTCTGATGTATGCCAATAATGACACCGCCGTTACCGCAAAACTTACAACTCCGGATGGTCAGCAATACACACAGAACATAAGTACTACAACAGCTCATAGTATTTTGGGAGGAGGATTTACAGCGACTATGTATAACTATTGGAGTGCAGATAACAATAAGCGCTATGTTCAGTTGGTAGTCAGCAGAGTTTCAGGATCTACAGTCAACAGCCAGGGAAATTATACATTAGAAATTACCAATAACGGAGCACAGCAGATAACAACTCATGGCTGGCTTTATAGCCAGGGGGTAACTACTACGCTGCAGAATGGAGATAATGAATATATTGTAGGAACTCCGGGTAACGCTTCGAGTGCAATTACGGTTGCTTCCTATATGGGAAGAGCGAGCTGGTATAGCGGAACAAGCGGTTATTTCACACTTACACCTCAGGAGTCAATATCCTCATTCAGTTCACAGGGGCCAAGAGCAGATGGTTTTCAGAAGCCTGATATTACCGCATCCGGTCAGAATGTGATTTCTTCCAGATCAGGAAATTCTTCTCCGGGAGCAACAGATATTATTGCGGGAACCAATTATTATGTGAAAAATCAAGGAACCAGTATGTCTTCTCCGGGAGTAGCAGGAGCGGTAGGGTTGCTGCTTCAGGCAAATCCGGCATTAACGGCAACGCAGGTTAAGGCACGCCTTACCTCTAATGCAAGAATGGATGGAGCAACAGGTACTGTTCCTAACATGAGATGGGGGTACGGTAAACTAGATATTTATAAAGCAGTTACTGACGAGTTGGGATGTGTGAAATCTAATTTTGAAACAGTAGGTTATGATGAACCTTACGTGCTTGCGAATACAGAATCCAATTATTATTTTGATAATATAGCATTAGCAGTTCGGTATACACCAACGCTGACAGGAAAGCTGGGAGGTTTCTCATTTTTAACAGGAACTAGTCTTCCTTCGGATATTCCGGTAGATATTCAAATCAGACAAGTAGATAATAACGGAAATCCGGGAGATATAATTGCGGCAAAAACCATTACCTCATGGTTGAATAATACACAGAGATTTACCTGGAATTATGTTAATCTTTCCGATCTGAACATACAAACGACAACCGGAAAAGATTTTTATATTGTGGTAAACGGTTTAGGAGGAAGAATTGCCATGAAGGCCGAGAGTGCTGTGCTTAATAACAGATCTAAGACTTCTACAGATGGTACAAGCTGGACTCCCAGAACTTTTGATTTTAAAATGAGAGCCGCAGTTTATGAAAATGTTGCTGAAGTAAAGAATCTCGCTACTTCCAATCAGACAAAAACAAGCACAGTAGCTGGCGGATATAATTATTTTACAAATAACTGCCAGTTTATTTCGAGAGTTGAAAAACAGCCAGCGAGTACAGTTTCAGGAAATATAACATCAAAAGTATGGGTGGATAATATGCAGCCCAACTATGTTGCAAGAAGATATGAAATAAATCCTGAGGCCAATGCAACTACTGCAACAGGAAGAGTGACTTTATATTTTAAACAGGATGATTTTGATGCTTATAACCTGACAAATAGTATTAAACTTCCTTCTTCACCAGCAGATGTTGCCAGTAAAGCAAACCTGATTATTGAAAAATATGACGGGACAAGCGCAGGAAACATCGGTACAGTAGCTTCTTTTGGAAGTTCAGCAACTTTTATTACGCCTGATATTAACGATATTGTATGGAATGATACTTATAAGTATTGGGAAGTAAGCTTTCAGGCAGCAGGCTTTGGCGGATATTTTGTGAAAACCAGTTCAACTTTGGGAACGGCAAACGTTAAATTGAATTCAGACGTAAACATCACTCCAAATCCGGCTAAGGATTTTGTGCAGGTGATATTGGGCAGATATTCTAAAGCGGCAGTAACGATTTATGATGTTTCAGGAAAACTGGTTAAGACAGTCAGTGTTAATAAAGATTCAGGAAAGATTGATATTTCAGAATTAGTAAGAGGAAATTACCTGTTTACGATTACACTGAATGATGGTACAACAATTACTAAAAAAGTAGTCAAAGAATAATATTTTTTAATCAGATTATAATAGAAGCAACAGTTGTATGACTGTTGCTTTTTTTATATTTGTTACCAAAATAGAATGAATGTTGCGCAAATTTTTTTTTGGATTGTTTTTATTGCTGACCGTGGTCTTCCAGAGTTTTGGAAGTAAGGACGCTTTTCATCCTTATCATGTGGGCTCAGTGGAAATTAATTATAACTCAAAGTCCAGAACATTTGAAGTGACAGGCAGATTTTTCTTAGACGATCTGGAAAGTGGTTTAGGTAAAAAATATGGTGGTTCTTTTCACTTTAATGATGAAAAATACAAAGCTAAGCTCAATGAAGCCTTACAGAAGTATTGCGCAGAATATCTGAAATTGAAAGTTGACAGTAAGTTTTTAAAGATAAATTATGTCGGCTATGAAGAAGATCAGGAATCGGTAAATGTTTTTCTCGAATCAGAACCTGTCTCAAATCCTAAAAAAGTAGAAGCAGCCGTAAGTTTTCTGTATAATCTGTTTGATGATCAGATCAATATTGTTCATATTATTGTAAACGGACAGAGAAATAGCGAGAAGCTTTCATATCCTAACCGCTACCTTTATAAGCAATTTTAATACAATCAGTTATCCAGCTGAAGTAATGTATTGATCCCCTTAACATGAGCTTCCAGATCCGGAAAGAAATCATTATAACACTCTTGGAGAAAATCTTTATTCTCTAAAAAAGCTTCAAAAACAGGGATATCTTTGTCCAGATATTTGGCCTTATTAAGCACATTTTGAATACTGAATTTAATTCCCCAGTCTTCACGGTAGTTATAAAGCCAGTCGTCATGTTCCATCTTAACAAGCATTCCTTTAAAATTATCCGGCAGCCATTTTTCATGGGCATTCAATACACGGTAAACCTGGAGGGAATGATTTTTCCATTCTTCCGGAGAGTGTAAAGAAAGATCGTTTGCTACAAAATAATCCATGGAGACGTCTACAAATGCCCCAGCATAAAGCCTCACCAGTGGAGCAAATGCATGCTTTGCCTCAAGAATTGCAGGATGTGAATCTGTAAAAGTATCTATGGCTCTGTGCAGGGTAATACCGTCCTGAATATCTTTCGGAAAAGAAAAACGGTCTTTGTTTCGGATAAAATCTTCCAAAAACTGACCCACGATCTGCCCGTCAGTGAAAGAAAGAAAAGAGTGAGCCAAATAATTCATAAACGAATATAGAAATTTTTAAACAAAGTTTTACTATTGCTTAAGGTTTCTACCCAAATACCTTTTTCTGTTTCAATATATTTAAATTGAATTTCCTGTAAACCTAATTCAATGGCAGAAATCAGGCTGAGGTGAAGCTCGTCATCAGTAATCGTGCATTGAAGCTGAACAGGAAACGGAAAAATATTTTGAATTTGCAGATCCTTATAGCCATAAACCACTGTACAGTCTGAACCCAGGGGAGTAAAACGTTCCTCTTCCTTATATATATCTATAGAATGCGGAAATCTTTCTAAAATTTTCAATCCTGACTGAAGAGCGAGATAATATAAAATTGAAGAAAATTGACAGATTCCACCGCCAATATCACTTGAAATATGGTTTTTAATCAGGTTTCTTCCCTCCTTAAAATTATTTTTTTTACTTGGTTTTCCTGTTATTTTCCAGAAAGAAAATACTTCATCGGGATAAATCACCAGATTATTGATCTTATTTCCTACAACTTTTAAATTATGGATTTTATTCTGATGAAATGTCCCTTTCTTAATGATCTGCTGAAGTCTAATAGAATGCGTACCGATGTTTTCTGAAATATATTCCTTAGGGTAGGAATGGTTGTTTTTCCTTTCATCAGCATACCGCTGCAGAAGCTTCAATTTTAGTTTCCACGAGTGGGGTATCCAGTTTTTTAGTTGCTGTTTCATATCTTTTCTAAAACTGTAATATGATAAGATGCCCAGTTTCTCAGGAAAGTTCTGCACAGTAGAATATCCAGTGGCAGAAAGAATTTTCTTACGGCCTTTGGTAATCTGTGAATTGGAAAAAAGAGGATTCCTGTTGTATTTTTTACTTTCCACAGGTCTCCTGAAAGCCGTAAAATTTCTGAGGATGAAAAGCTATTTCCCGCATGCCAGTCTTCCTGTGGAGAAATTCCTTTTTTTCTGGTTTTCACAGGGTAATCGAAAATTAAAGTTCCGTTTTTACTTAATTTCTGATGACATTCATTCAGGAAAGATTTTGTCTCTTCCTGGTTTTGGTGCATAATGACATGGAAACAGAAGATGCAATCAAATTCGCTGTTAAAAGGAATACTTGAAATTTCCCCTGCAGCCAGAATCTTTTCAGGATGTTTTCGACGGGCAATATGCAGCATTTTCTCGCTGAAATCTGTTCCATGAGTAGCAAAATTAAGCAGCCGGCCTGTTCCGCACCCCAAATCCAGAATCTTAGTATATTTTTTATTTTGAAAATATGAGGTTAAAAATGATCTTTCCTGTTGATCAATATATTTTCCATAGGAATTCCCGAAACGGTTTTCATCATAGGATTCTGCAAGGTTGCTGTAATATTCACGGATATTTGCTTTCATGATTTAAAAAGTCCTCTGTTAAGATCTTTAATTTTGCTGACTTCTACAATATTTGTTCCGATGTATTGAAGTTTAAAACCGGAAGACCTGCTATCTCAAACCTTTTCCAAAAATACAACACTGAAAAAACAGAAAATTTGGTATGAAGATCTGCCTCACAAAATCAAGAGTATTTTGCGAAATGAAAATAACCATTCTTCATTTTTAACTTTCAATTTTCACCTTAAAAAAGTCTTTCATGAAAATCTTCAATCTTACTCACTTCCTCAATTTTGATTCCGAATTTTCTCTTCGGAATTTTGTTAAGATTAGAGACAAATATCTTTTCATATCCCAGCTTTTCTGCTTCAGTGATTCTTTGCTCAGCTTGAGCTACAGGGCGTATTTCGCCACTCAATCCAATCTCTCCGGCAAAGCAGTAGTGCTCTGAAATAGCAATGTCTTCATTGGATGAAAGTACGGAAGCCACTACGGCAAGATCTAAAGCCGGATCATCTGTTTTTATCCCTCCGGTAATATTCAGGAAAACGTCTTTCGCTCCAAGTTGGAAACCTGCTCTTTTTTCCAGAACAGCCAAAAGCATATTCAGTCTTTTAGAATCAAAACCTGTGCAGCTTCTCTGAGGAGTACCATACACTGCTGTACTTACCAATGCCTGAATTTCCAGAAGCATAGGACGGTTTCCTTCCAAAGTGACCGCAACAGAATTTCCGGAAAGTTCTTCAAATTTTTTGGTAATAAGAATTTCTGAAGGGTTTTTAATTTCTTTCAATCCCTGGGATACCATTTCATAAATTCCAATTTCGGAAGTGGAACCAAAACGGTTTTTATTCGCTCTCAGTAATCGGAAAAGGTGATTTCGGTCTCCGTCAAAATTTAAAACGACATCCACCATATGTTCCAATACTTTTGGGCCGGCAATCTGACCATCCTTAGTGATGTGTCCTACCAGAAATACAGGAGTATTGTTTTCTTTGGCATACTTTATAATTTCATTGGAACATTCTCTGATCTGCGAAACTGTTCCGGGTGAACTTTCTATCAGCTGGGATTGCAGCGTCTGAATAGAATCTATGATCATGAAATCCGGTTCCAGTTTTTTGGCTTCATGGAGAATTTTTTCCAATGAAGTTTCAGTAAAAAGAAAACAGTTGGGGTTTTGAATATCAGTTAATCTATCAGCCCTCATTTTAATCTGAGAAGCACTTTCTTCACCGGAAACATAGAATATTTTTTTCTTCATTTTCAACGCAAGCTGAAGAAGAAGAGTAGACTTTCCTATTCCGGGTTCACCTCCGATAAGAGTAACAGATCCCAGAACAATGCCTCCGCCCAAAACACGGTTCAGTTCCTCAGATGGTGTTTTGATTCTTGGTTCTTCACTTGTTTCTACTTCAACAATATTGATGACATGTTGCTTAGTCTTTGAAAATGGAGGTGTTTTATGGGATGGTTTTTCAACCACTTCTTCTACTAATGTGTTCCATTCTCCACAGTTTTTACATTGCCCCATCCATTGAGGATACTGGGTTCCGCAGTTTTGACAGAAATATGCTGTTTTCAGTTTTGCCATACTGCGAAGTTATAAAAAAAGCATTTCTTTTAGATCTTTAATATTAAAAACTGACACATATACATTCTGTGAATTTCTTTCATATCTTAGCTTCATTCAATTTAAATAGTAATGTAAAATATAATTACAATGAAAAAAGTTTTTTTATCTTTTGTATTTGCCCTTTTTAGTGTTGTAGCATTTGCACAAGGGAGCTGGGAAGTTGATCCAATGCATTCTTCAGTTAATTTCAATATTAAACATATGGGAATTAGCTTCGTACAGGGAAGATTTGATAAATTTGAAGGAAGAGTGAATAACAACGGTGCTAATTTGGATAATGCCGATTTTAAATTCGGGGTAAGTATTCGTTCTATCAACACTGGAGTGGATGCACGAGACAGACACCTTGTAAGCCCGGATTTTTTTGATGCTGAAAAATATCCTGCCATTGAATTTAAGAGTACTTCCATTACGAAGGATAAGAATAACAACTATATTCTGAAAGGGAAGCTGAATATGAATGGAATTGAAAAAGAAATCAGTGTTCCTGTAATATTTGGTGGGATTACAAAGAATAAAGAAGGAAAGGAGATCATGGGGATTCAGGCAAAATTCACGGTTAACCGTTTAGATTATGGAATTAAATATGATCCAACCGGAGCGGGAATTGCAAAAGACGTTGAAGTAAGTCTTTATTATGAGCTTATTAAGCAATAACTAAAAAATGACTAGTCCTGAAAATCTGATACAGATTATAAGACAAAAATAAATAATTAAACCAGAGCAAATTTTCTTTTGCTTTGGTTTTTATTTTTATAAGTTCTCATTTTAATTTTCGACTGTGTATGCATCTGATTTGGTGTTAAATAATAATTCGAAAAATGAGGACGCAGACCATTGTAAATTTCAATGGATTCATCCACTAATTTTCTTCTTAAAGCATTGTTTATAGAATTCCTGTCAATATTAAATTCCTGCTTTAAAATACCATTAATCCTTTCTGCTACTGCATTTTCATAAGGATCAGAGTTTTGTGTCATACTGCATTTTAATTGATGTTTTTGCAAAACTTTCTGATATTCATTCGAGCAGTATTGTAAGCCACGATCAGAATGATGGATTAATGAGCCTGCCATACCTTTGTGTTTCTTTAAAGCTCTTTTCAATGCTACAAGACTACTCTCTGTATTTAAATTATCTGCTACAAAATGTCCCACTATTTTCTTGGAATATGCATCGGTTATTAAACTTAAATAACTTGGATTTTTCCTGTTCCCAATATAAGTAATATCTGCAACCCAAACCTGATTGGGTTTTGTTATCTGATAGTCCAGGATCAAATTTTTATGCTTTCTGAAACGATGATGGGAGTTGGTAGTAACATGGTAATTTTTCTTGGGTATAATCAATAAATGATTCGCTCTTAGGATGTCAAAAAATTTATCTCTTCCTACTTTGATAGAACTTAGTGATTCTTTTAAAATAAAATATAGTTTCCTTGCTCCTAATCTGGGCATTTTAATACGAATACCCTCCACCAGATCTACAACCTCTGAAGCCCTGTTCCTACAGACTTTTGTACGCTTGATACTTCTATAATAGATTTGTCTATTTAACCCTAACAATCCACAAGTAAAAATCAAAGTTTCTTTTTCTTTACTGCGGAAGTAATCGATTGTTCGGGTGGTGAATTTTTTCGAATATCAATGTGATATTCTTTCTCTGCAAGTTGAATCATCATATCAAAAAATATCACTTTTTTATCAGCAATATAAGCCTGTTTTTCCAAGAAGGCTTTCTGTTTTTCAAGAAGCTTAACTTCTGCTTCTAATTCCATAATACGTTGTTCAGGTGTCTTTTCCATAGCATAAGGTCTTTGGTTTTCCCAATCAAAGTTACCATATTTTCTCAGCCAATTTAAAATAGTCCCGTGGGATTGTATACCATACTTCTTGCGACTAGTGGTAATGGTAGATTCTCCAGATTCAACTTCTTTTACTATTTGAAGTTTTAAACTTAAACTGTAATCTTTTTGTGTACGTTTGATGTACACAGATTTTAATTGTTCTTCCATAACGATTTGTTTTTATGTATCGCTATTTCAGGACTAGACAAAATATAAAGCTATAAAAAGGGTTTCCAAAAGGATTGGAACCCTTTTTTTTGTCGCAGGTATTTAAGGTTTAATTGATCTGTCGAAATGATGATGATTATAGCTTTGTTTCATTTGCTTATATGTAACGCAGATATTTTTTTTATCAGGTTTTATAATTGTTTGAGAGATGTTTTACCATTTTCAAAATGTAAAAGATTGCTTTGTATCTCTTTTTCCCATAACTTTGCACAAACCTAATCTAATGAGTAAAAAGAATACAAAGTACATCTTTGTGACAGGAGGTGTAACTTCATCTTTGGGAAAAGGAATCGTGTCTGCTTCTCTGGGACTATTGTTAAAATCACGTGGTTTTAACGTTACGATCCAAAAACTTGATCCATATATCAATATCGACCCGGGAACGCTGAATCCTTATGAGCACGGAGAGTGTTATGTGACTGAAGATGGTGCGGAGACGGATCTGGATTTAGGCCACTATGAGCGTTACCTTGATGCTCCAACATCCCAAAACAACAACGTTACTACAGGAAAAATCTACCAGACTGTTATCGAAAAAGAAAGAAAAGGAGACTTCCTTGGAAAAACAGTTCAGGTAATTCCTCATATTACTAACGAAATCAAACGTAGAATTAAAATCCTTTCAAAACAGAACTACGATATCATCATTACAGAGATCGGAGGTACTGTAGGGGATATTGAATCTTTGCCATACATTGAAACTGTTCGTCAGCTGAAGTGGGAATTGGGAGAGAAAAATACGATGGTAATTCACCTTACTTTATTGCCGTATCTGGCTTCAAGTGGTGAATTAAAGACAAAACCATCTCAGCATTCTGTTCGTCAGTTGATGGAAAGCGGAATTATGGCAGATGTTTTAGTATGTAGAACTGAACATAAAATCCCTAAAGATCAGAGAGCTAAACTGGCTCAGTTCTGTAACGTTCCTTTGGATAACGTTATTGAATGTAAAGATATGGAGACGATCTATGAAGTTCCAATGTATCTTCAGAAGCAGAACTTTGATGATGTAGTATTGAAAGAACTTGATCTGAAGAGCGATAAAGATGCTGATCTGAAAGACTGGAAGACCTTTGTGAAGAAATTCCAGAATCCAAAGAGAACTGTAGAAATTGCACTGGTAGGAAAATATGTTTCTCTTCAGGATTCCTATATTTCTATTGCTGAAGCCTTCAAGCATGCTGGTGCAGACCTTGAAACCGAGGTGAAAGTAAGATGGGTATACAGTGGAGATATCACAGAAGAGAATATTACAGAAGTACTAAAAGGAGTGAATGGTATCCTTGTGGCACCTGGCTTCGGAGACAGAGGAATTGAAGGAAAAGTTCTTACTGCAAAGTATGCAAGAGAAAATAAAATTCCAATGTTGGGAATTTGTTTAGGAATGCAGATTATGACTGTAGAGTTTGCCAGAAATGTTTTAGGACATACAAAAGCGAATTCAGTAGAATTTGATACAGCGACTCCAGATCCTGTGATTTCATTAATGGAAGAACAGAAAAATGTAGTAGATAAAGGTGGAACAATGCGTCTTGGAGCATGGAAGTGTGCTTTGAAAAACGGATCTAAGCTATCAGAAATCTACGGAACCAAAAATATTTCTGAAAGACACCGTCACCGTTATGAATTTAACAGTGAATACCTTCAGGAATTTGAAAAACACGGTTTCCTTGCTACAGGTACCAACCCTGAAACAGGATTGGTAGAAGCACTTGAACTTCCTGATCATCCATTCTATGTGGGGGTTCAGTATCATCCGGAATATAAGAGTACGGTAGCTACACCGCATCCTTTATTCAGAGCTTTCATTAAGGCTTGCGAAAAGAAATAAGGTAAATTTTTATCATAAACGTCTAAACATAAACTCAGGCTGATTATTCTCAGCTTGAGTTTATTATATAGTAACGTGGTAAAGCATAGAGTTTTGATAAAAAAACAGTATTTTTGTCAGCTCAAAATTATGTACATAGAAGGTACATCCTAAGTTTAAAATTTTAATATAAAAATAAAATGCAACAAAACAACGGAATCGATAAGAAGCAAATGATTAGTTTCGCGGTTTTATGCCTGGTTCTCTTTGGTTTTATGTTCTATTTCCAGAACAAACAAGCGAAGGAAGAGGAGTTAAAAGCTCAGCAGCAGAAAACGGAACAGGTAAAAAATGCCGTAAAACCAACTCAGGCAAGCAATATCAATCCAGGTGTAACTCCTAATGCAATCCAAACGGCAAGTATTGGAAATAATGAATTGAAACTTGAGTTTTCAAGCCTGGGAGGTCAGGTTTCCAAAGTAGAGCTTTCAAGATACAAAGCATACGACCACAAAACGGATAACGCAGATCAGCCACTTTATCTGATCAACAAAAATAACTCAAAGTATGGGTTCCAGTTTAAGGATAAAACGGGAAAAATAATCAATACTAAAGATTTAGTTTTCTCTCCTACAGTGAACGGAAGCTCTGTTACATTAACGGCTGATTACAATGGAGCAATCATTCAGTTCATTTATACTTTAAATAACGATCCTAAAGCACCGCTAAAAGATCAGTATGCTTTAGATTTTAAAGTAAGAACTCAGGGACTTTCCAAAATTACTTCAGACAACAAAGCTGATTTCATCTGGGATTATAATGTAAGAAACTTAGAAAAGGGTAGAGCTCAGGAGCAGTCACACTCAGAATTCTCTTATGCTTTCAATAATTATAAAGACTATGATTATGATGGGAGAACTACAATGGAAGAAGAAAAAGAAACGCTTAACTGGATTGGGGTAAAACAGCAGTTTTTCTCTTCAGTAATCGAAGCTAAAAACGGATTTACTCATAGTAAAGGAAATCAGGAAAGTGTAGAAGAAGGAGAATATCTGAAAAAATTCAACTATGAAGGTTTCGTTCAGATGACCGGAAGTGAGTTGAATCAGGATTTTACCTGGTATTTTATGCCATTGGATCTTCCATTACTAAAATCTTACGATAAAAACTTTGATGAGATTCTTCCATTAGGATGGTCATTCATTGGAGCAATGAACCGTTATTTCTTCATGTGGTTGTACAGTATTATCGCTGCCTGGGGATTATCTGCAGGTTGGGTAATTTTTGTAATGACTATCATTGTTAAATTGATCCTGTCACCAATTATGTATAAACAGCATAAATTGAGTGCAATGATGAAGGTGATCCGTCCGGAAATTGATGAGGTAAATGCTAAATTTAAGGATGCAGATCCGATGAAAAAGCAGCAGGCAACAATGGAGGTTTACAGAAAGGCAGGAGTGAATCAGATGGCGGGATGTTTACCGGCATTGGTTCAGATTCCGATCTTCTATGCATTGTTTCGTTTCTTCCCGAACTTTATTGATTTAAGAGGGCAGGGATTCTGGTTTGCAAAAGATTTGACAGCATATGATGATTTGATCAAATTACCATTTAAAGTACCTTTCCTGGGAGATCATTTGAGTATTTTTGCGCTGGCTTGTACAGTGGTGATTCTAATATATACTGTAATGACTTCAGGAAATATGCAGCAGCCTCAGCAAGAGGGAATGCCAAATATGAAGGTGTTAATGTATATTTTCCCAATTACATTCCTATTCTTCCTGAATACTTCAGCATCTGGTCTTTCATGGTATTATTTTGTATCGAATGCAATTAATATTCTTATTATTCTAGTTATCAAATACTGGATTTTAGATGAGAAGAAAATTCATGCTCAGATTCAGTCGAATAAAGAAAAACCAAAAACAGAAGGTAAGTTCCAGAAAAAAATGAGAGAAATGATGGAAAGCGCTCAACAGCAGCAGCAATCTCAGGAACAGCAAAGAAATAAAAAGAAATAATTTATTATTCCTTTATGATTCCAAAAAGAGAAGCAATTAATAATTGCTTCTCTTTTTTTTGTTATTTAGAAAGAATTCAAATTTCTGATGCAGCTATGGAAATACAATAATTAATAATGAGCTGTTTTTAGTCATATTTCAGTCTGAAAGACTGTCTGTGATATTGGGTCGGGCCATATTTTATGAGAGCTTCCTGATGCTTTTTCGTGGCATAGCCAAAGTTCGTATCCCAGCCATATTCAGGGTGTTTATCATGAAGTTCGATCATAAGTTTATCCCTGTAATTTTTTGCAAGAATAGAGGCCGCAGCAATTGATAATACTTTAGAATCTCCTTTTATGATACATTGATGAGGAATATAGTTATAGGGATGGAATTTATTGCCATCTACTAAAATAAGCTCTGGTGTTATGGCTAATTTGTCTAACGCACAATGCATAGCATGAATACTTGCATTAAGGATATTATGCTCATCAATAAAGGAAGGAGGGAGCTCTGCTATAGCATAGCTTTTTACATTTTCCTTGATATAGCTGTCCAGTTCCACTCTGGTTTTAAATGTTAATTTTTTTGAATCATTAACCAGGTTTTGTTGAAAATCATCATCCAAAATTACGGCAGCTGCAACTACCGGCCCGCTTAAGCATCCTCTTCCCACTTCATCACATCCCGCTTCGATATAAAGATTTGACCAGTTTTTTATTAACTCCATGAAGTTGTTTTTTGATGCTGCAAAAGTATGGAATTTAAAAAGAAACGGTATTATGGAGTTTTAATTGGTTTTTATATTATGGTAAAAGTATTTCATTTTTAGGTGTTTTATTTGTTTTTATTAATAATTCTATTGGATTTTATTTTTTTTAAATATTGTGTTTTTTTGTTGTTTTATCGGCTATTAGCAATTGTTTTTTTTGTAGTGTTTTAGTGGAATTATGAAAAATTAACACTTTTACTTGGTGATTTTAAGAAAGTTTCACATATTTGTAGGCAATAAAAAAATAATCAAAATAAACATGAAGAAATTAACAACAAGTGTACTTATTGTAGCACTTTCTTCGCCGTTTTTTATCGTTAGTGCCCAGCAAAAGGGAGATACGATAAAAACTAAAAATATTGAAGAAATAGTAGTTACAGGGGCACTGGGATTAAAAAAGAAAGCTGATGCTGTTACTAATGCTCAACAAATAGTAGGATCCAAAGAATTAAACCAGGCATCATCCCCTAATGCTGTACAGGCATTAACGGGAAAGGTTTCTGGATTGCAAATTACACAAACAGATAATAGTGTAGGTGCTACGAGTAGAATTATAATCAGGGGAAATAAATCCATTTCAGGAAATAACCAAGCTTTAGTTGTCATTGATAATGTTATTTCTAGTGCCAGTATTCTTGCTCAGCTTCCACCAGATATCATTGAAAACGTAAACGTTATTAAAGGATTACAGGGTGCTGCACTTTATGGGCAGCAAGGAGTAAATGGTGTAATTATAGTAACTACTAAGAGGGGAACAAAAAGCGAAAAGATGCAATTTACTTTGACCTCTTCCGTTGAGATGACCCAAGCTTTCATGTTTCCAAAAGTTCAGACTAGGTACGGTAAAGGGGTTACAGGAGAACAAGTATATCCAGGTGGAGATATAGATTACAATGGAACCAGCTATGTACCTTGGGAGAATACGTCATGGGGGCCAGCATATGATGATCCTAGAATTTCAGGACAACTTATGCCATCAGGACTTGCACAGGCAGATAATCAATTTATCTATGAAAAATATGCTCCTATAAAAAATCATTTTTCTAAATTTTTTAAAAATGGACTTATTTTACAGAATGGTTTAACAGTTACTTCTGGAGGATCTGATTCTTATGCAACCTTGTCTTTAAATAGAGTAGAGAATAACTTTGTTGTTGATCAGGATAAGCTTACGCAAAACAGCTTTTTATTTAAGGCAGGTAAAAAATTTGATAAGTTAAGAATTGATGGAACGGTAAATTATATCAGTAAAATTATTGATCAAACCAGTTCGGACTTGTACAGTGATGTTCTTCAGGTACCAACGATGAATGATATCCGTAACTATAGAAATTCGGGCATTGATGGGTTCCTTTCTGCATTTACAAAGAACCCTTATTATCAGATAGAACATACAAGACAAAAAACGGTAAATGACTATTTATCGGGGATTTTATCGTTACAATATGATTTTAATAAAAATATTAATTTAACCTATACGGGGAACGTATTTTTAAATAATTCACGTCAGGACAGCCATGATGATGGTTTTGTTGCTAGCAGGGTATATGAAAATACAGGAACAGTGCTGGATGGTGGTACTATTCAGGATTATTCTCAAAATGCTAATTTCGCTTCTTACTACATAAATCGTACTGTTAGCACACGTAGTTATTATGGAGATTTAATGTTAAATTTTAACTATGATCTTACGGATGATATCAATTTGAAGTTAAATATTGGTAACAACATCCAGGATAGCTATAGAACAGCAAGATCAATGGGAGGAAGCGGATTGATTGCTCCAGGTTGGTATGATATTAGAAATGTGAAAAATCTTATTCAACCTGGAAATCCAAAGGGGGCTAATGTATTGGATAATTTAGGGTTTGAGAATACCACTACAAGACAAAGAATTATTGCAGGGTTTGCCAATTTAGATTTATCATATAAAGATTACTTATTCTTAAACTCTACCATTAGAATTGAAGAAAGTTCCGTGTTATCTACGTTTTATAATAACGAATTACATAATAAACCATACCCTTATTATTCAGTAGGTCTTTCATTCATTCCTACAAAAGCTTTTGAAGGGCTTAAGGGAGGGGTTATAAATCATATTAAAATTGCACCAAGTTTTACGAAAGTAGGAAACACATCGGCAATATTACCATATGATACTTCAAATGTTGGGATTGCTCCTGCAGGATTTCCTTACAATGGTCTGCTTGGTTATGCTATCAATACAAACCCAACGAATAGAACAATTCAGCCAGAGTTTATATATACCACTGATTTAAATGTTCAGATTGGTTTCTTTAATGACCGTATTACTCTTGAAGGGTCAATATATCAGTCTGATACCCAGAATTTAATTACGAATGCCAGTATTTCTAATGCATCAGGGATTGCTCAATTAAAGGACAATTTTGGAAAAACAAGAATGAAAGGTTTTGAAATTGATTTAGGAGCTACTCCATTCAAATCAAAAGACTTTAC
Organism: Chryseobacterium sp. 14P4.3.2; assembly: GCF_057799275.1. NCBI lineage: Bacteria > Pseudomonadati > Bacteroidota > Flavobacteriia > Flavobacteriales > Weeksellaceae > Chryseobacterium > Chryseobacterium sp. 14P4.3.2. The sequence goes on along the minus strand of NZ_JBYOKO010000008.1, from coordinate 45,048 downwards.
CTGGAACTTGAGAGCTGGTATTGCAAGTTCAAGAACTAAAGTATTGGAACTTCCAGAAGGATTGGATGAGGTTGCACTTGCCATACCGTATGCAAATTTTGGTATTGGAGTGTTTGCTGTAAAAGGAGAGGATTTTCCAGTTCTTAAAGCCACTAGTTTTGAGAGAGATGATCAAGGTAGAATTATTGTAGATAAAGATGGTGTTCCACTTATTGGCAGTCAATTTAAAAATATGGGTAGAGTAACTCCGGACTACACCCTTACCTTTAATACAAGTTTTAGATATAAAAACTTTACACTTTCGGGAACAATGGATTTCCGTAAGGGAGGTAAGTTTGCAGCAATGGGGAAAAACGTTCTTCAGTTTGCAGGACTTACAGACGAAACGGCAGGTTTTGACAGATCTCAGGGATATGTAGTTCCGAATTCTGTTCAGCTTGTTAATGGACAATATGTAGCAAACAATACACCTGTAAATGGAACAGCGGACTATAATGGGGTTGTTAACTATTATACGTCACAGGCTATGCAGTCATTAGGAGAAACTATGGTCTTGGATGCAACAGCATTTAAAGTAAGAGAAATTGCATTATCATATGATTTACCTAAATCTGTTTTAGCATCTACTTTTGTGAATAGTCTGAGTGTTGGGCTTTTCGCAAGAAATCCATTCTTTGTGTATTCTAAAGAAAATAGAAATTATGCGGATCCGGAAAGTGCTTATTCAAGTGGTAATGGTGCAGGTATTGCCATTACAGGACAATATCCATCCCAGAGATCTTTTGGTGTTAACTTAAAAGTTTCTTTCTAATAAATTAAAAACAATATGAAAATTATAAAAATAGCAACAGTATTTTTATCTCTGTCAATGATGTTGACAACAGTGTCTTGTGATAAATATCTTGATATTAATGAAGATCCTAACAATATTCCGTTAGACCAGGTTAGTCCGAATGAAATGCTTCCAGCTGGAATTACTTTATGCTACTATACCCAAGGAAGAAGTTTAAATAAGTTTGGTAGCGTAGTAATGAATGCTACAGCAGGAAATTCATTGGTATATGGGGCTCCATTTGTAGATGATTATAAACCTAATGTAACCAATATATTTTATAATAATGTTTGGGACGGTTTATATAAAGGAATCGCCAATTTGGATAAAATCAATTATTATAATGATCCGACCAATAAATTTGTTCAACATAAGGCAATGGCGAAGATCATGAAAGCTAATTACATACAGATTTTAACAGATCTTTATGGAGATATGCCATATTCACAAGCATTTCAGGGACAAAACCTATTGACTCCAAAGTATGATAAAGGTGAAGATATTTATAAAGCTTCTATTGCTGATATAGATGCTGCAATTGCTACCTTAGAATCAGGAGCTGGTGAAATACCGGAAAATGATATTGTATTTAAAGGAGATACGGATAAATGGATAGAATTTGCTAATACTTTAAAGCTGAGATACCTGTTGAGAATGTCCAATGTTACAGGAAGTATGGCAGCTTATAGAGATCAAAAGCTGGCAGAACTTAGTGGTGCTGATTTCATTGATGAAGATGTTCTGGAAAACCCTGGATATTCTTCTGCCAATGATGACCAGCAGAATCCATTTACAAACTTTTATGTAATTCTTTCTTCGGGTACTCAGGCGGCCAATTTTTCTGAAAATGTAGCCTCTGAGAATGTAGCCATTATTTTGAATGGGAATGTAGAAAACGATTCTCGCCCTGTTTATCAAAAATTTAATGGAATTGTTGATGGAAGGAGAGCCAGAATGTTTGGTCTTGTTGGAGGAAAAGTTTTAGGAATCAGACAAGGAAATGTACCTGGCCAGCCAGGAGTGCCATCAGGAACAGCAGTCTCTAGATTTGGATACGGAATTACTATTGGAAAAACTTCTCCTACAAGCACGAGACAACTTATTGATATGACATCTGCAAAGTCTGGACCTATCATGACAAGAGCTGAATCTAAATTCTTACAGGCTGAAGCTGCTCTAAGATATCCTAGTCTTTTCTCAAATGCTGCCGGTAATTTTACCGATGGTATTACAGCTTCTTACAGCTTCTTTGGGGCGAGTGGATCTGGAGCATATATTACTGCTATACAGAATGTTCCAGGTTTAGGATGGACAGGATCTAATACTAATAAAATTGAAGCGATTATGACTCAAAAATGGATTGCTTTAACAGGAGTTAATCCGGAGCAGTCGTTCTTTGATTATACTAGAACAGGATTCCCTGTTACGCTTTCTGCTACTATTGCAAGTAATCCGAAACCAAATAGATTAATGTATCCCCTGTCTGAGTACATTGCTAATGCAAGTAATGTTCCAGGGATTAGTAATTCTGATGTGTTTTCAAAAAATCAGTATACGCCATTCTGGGCGAGAAACTAATTTAGATTTAAAATTTTAATATATTTTTTATAACCGCCTTCGGGCGGTTTTTTTTGTATAAATAGGTATACTACCAGATCTTTTTTCTGGTAAATACTATATGTGCAGCATTGTAATTTTATGATGATAATTTTATTTTTATTAATAAAATTAGTTCACTGTATTGAGAATCAGTATTTTGTATAGATGTTTGTGCTAATGTTATATAGATAATATCAATTTAAATAACTGTTATTATTTCTTAAAAAAATGTAGTATATAAATATTTGATTTTTGTTAAATGTGTTGTTTTTAACATATTTTATTATTTTTTAATCACTTTTTGTTTGTGATTTTTGATTATATAATATTTTTTTGAAATTTTTCTTTGTGATATTAATAAAGTTTTACAAATTTGTACAGTCACAAAAATTAATTTGATATGAAGAAACTAACAACAGGTCTTCTTGTTTTGGTGTTGTCTTCCTCTATTGCTGTTGCTCAGGCTCAGCAAAAGAACGACACTCTTAAAACAAAAGAAATTGAGGGGGTAGTAGTAACTGCACTCGGCATCAAGAGGGAGAAAAAATCTCTGGGTTATGCTTCAGAAGAAGTAAAAGCAGCAGAATTAACCGGTGGAACAACTAATACCGGTAACGTAGCATCACTTCTTTCAGGTAAGGTAGCCGGACTACAGGTAAATACAAACAATAACTTTGGCGGATCAGCAAACCTTCTAATCAGAGGGTACAAATCTTTATCCGGAGGATCTCCACTTATTGTTATTGATGGTTCACCTGTTAATAACACATCAATATCTACAGGTGCTTCATTTGATTATGGTAACTTTCTATCTGATATCAATCAGGAAGATATTGAATCCATTAACGTTCTGAAAGGTGCAGCTGCCTCTGCTTTATATGGTGAGAGAGGTAGTGATGGGGTAATCTTAATTGTAACTAAAAGTGGAAGAGGAAATAATGACGGCAGTTGGGGAGTAACTTTGACTTCAGGAATTACAGCTGGTTTTATTGACAAATCTACTTTCCCGAAATATCAATCAAAATATGGTGCAGGATATACCAGCAAATTTAATAGTCAGCTTTCTCCTGATGGATACAACTATGCCAACTTTGGGGATGATGCTTCTTATGGACCTGCATTTGACCCCAGTCTTTTAGTCTACCAATGGGATTCATATGATCCTTCTTCTCCTAACTATGGAAAACCTACACCTTGGGTTGCTGCTAAAAATGGACCTATAAAGTTCTTTGAGACACCAGTTACATACGTTAATACCGTTACTATTGAAAAGGGGAATAAAACTTCCAATTTGTCCCTTTCATATTCCAATATGCTTTCTAATGGCTTAATGCCAAATTCTGAACTGAGAAAGAATACCATATCTGCAAAATTTAATCATGATTTTACAGATAAATTACATGCTTCAGTTTTTACTACTTTAACTTTACAAGACACAAAAGGACGTAATGAAACAGGGTATTCAGATAATATTATTTCAGGATTCAGACAATGGTGGCAAACAAATGTGGATGTAGCTGCATTAAGAAGTGCTTATGCGAATAATGGGAACAGTAATTTTTCATGGAACAGAACTTCACCAACAAATGGAACCCCACAGTTTTGGAATAACCCTTATTTTCAAAGATATCAGAACTATCAGTCCGATGACAGAACAAGAGTATTTAGCTATGCTCAGTTGAAATACGATATATCTAAAAACTTTGGAATCACAGGTAAATTATCTTATGACGATCTGCAAATGGTAATTGAAGAAAGATTAATGAACGGGTCTTTACCACAGCCTTTTGGTGCTTCAGGTCTGAATGTAAACTCGGGATATGCCAGAACTAATGTAAAAAATACAGAGCTTAACTTCGATTTATTCGCTAATTACAAATTTAATATTACTACTGATCTGAATGTGAGTGGTATTGCCGGAGGAAATGTTAGAAGAAATCTTATTGATAACATATATATGAGCACTGAGGGAGGTTTATCAAAACCTGGATTATTTGCCATTTCAAATTCAGTAAGAACAATACTTCCTCCTGATGAAAATTATGAAAGATGGCTTACTTCCAGTTTATATGCTACAGCATCTTTTGGATATAAAAATTTCTTGTTTGTGGATGGTACCTATCGTGTTGACAAATCTTCAAACCTGCCAAAAGGTAACAACAGCTATGGCTATCCTTCTGTAACTGGAGCAATCATATTATCTGAATTTGTGAAACAACCATGGATGAGTTTTTGGAAAATAAGAGCAAACTATGCTGAGGTGGGATCTTCCACGACAAATTACAGATTAGTCAACATATTTAAAGCAAGAGGTGAAGGTCTGTTCGATCAGCCTTATTTCTTAGCTAATCCCAACCTAAAACCACAAAGATCAAAAGAAACAGAATTTGGTATGGAGGCTCAGTTTTTCAAAAACAGACTAGGGTTCGATATCGCAATTTATAAAACCAGAACATTTGATCAGATCATCAATTTACCAGTATCTCCTGCTACAGGATATAGAACATTTTTGGTAAATGCAGGTCAGATTGATAATAAAGGTGTAGAAGTACAACTAAATGGAGCTCCTTTTAAAACTAATGACTTTTCATGGGACGTAAATATTAACTGGTCTAAGAATGAAAATGAAGTTATCGCATTAAACGGAAATTCTCAGAATTACTTATTAGCAAGTTATCAGAATAACGTATCACTGAATGCTAGAGTTGGACAAGCTTTTGGAGCTTTGGTAGGGTCAGATTATGTATATGATGCCAATGGAGAAAAAGTAATCAATGCAACTACCGGAAGATACTTGAAAAATAACAACCAGATTATTGGTAATATCACCCCGGATTGGGTAGGAGGTATTAGAAACAGTTTCCGTTATAAAGATTTCTCATTTAGCTTTCTTATTGATGTGAAAAAAGGAGGAGATGTATTTTCACCAGATATGGGATATGGAATTTCAACAGGTCTGTATGAAGAAACTGCTGACTATAGAGTAAACGGAATTGTATACCCCGGTGTTAACCCTAATGGAAATGTAAATACCACTCCTACTTCTCAACCTGGAATAAGTGGTCGTGTAGATGGGTACAATGCAATGCCAAATAAGAGATTTGTATATGATGCTTCATATGTGAAACTAAGAGAAGCTAGTATTGGTTATAACTTACCAAAGTCACTTTTAGCCAATACCGGTATTCGGGATGCTAAAATTTCAATTGTGGGAAGAAACCTTTGGATTATTCACAAAAATTTACCCTATGCAGATCCGGAAACAGGGACAGGTAACGGTCTGGCTGCTAAAGGTCAGTCGATAGGATCATTACCTACGACTCGTGATATTGGTATTGATGTAACTTTAAAATTCTAAAAAATGAAAAAATTATTTTTAATTATAGGTTTTGCTTCATTAACATTAACTTTTACCTCGTGTGAAAGAGATGTTACTTCCTTAAATGAAGATCCAAAACATCCAACAGAAGTTCCTTCAGGGGTACTTTTTGCAAGTGCTGAACAGGCCTTACTTAATCAGACATTAAATGCGAGCGTAAACCGTAACATAACAAGATTTTTTACTCAGCAATGGGCAGAAACTACGTATGTAGATGAGAGTAATTATAATATGGTATCCAGGCCAATTCCGAGAAATCATTACAGTCGTATGATGGCTTCTTCTTCGGCTACGGTAAGTTCTCCGGGAGTTCTTTCTGCATTAAGAGATGCCAGAAGATTTTTGGACACCGAAGGAGTGGATCCTGTTAAAAAGAATAATAATATAGCCATGATAGAATTGGTGAATGTGTACGCATGGGCCAATTTAGTTGATACTTTTGGTGATATTCCTTATTTTGGAGCATTGAAAGCTACAGCCGAAAATCCTGGCGATGCAGAAATTCCTTATGATGATGCTAAAACAATTTATTTAGATCTTATCAAAAGAATCGATGCTGCAATTGCCATGATGAATATTTCTACACCTGGATATTCCAATGATATGATTTATAAAGGAGATATGTCTAAATGGAAAAAAATGGGAAATTCTTTGAAATTTAGACTAGCAGTTAGTTTAGCAGATGTAGAACCTGCACTTGCCAAAACTTTTGCAGAAGCTGCTTATAATGGAGGTCTATTTACAGAAAAATTAGATAATTTTGGATTGCAGACTTTCCCGTCAGGACTCTTGTCTAACCCTGTTTATCAGGATGTAATTCAGTCAGGACGTAACGACTTTATTCCTTCGGATGTTTTGATGAACTTTATGAATGCTAAAAATGATCCAAGGAGGGATATTTGGTTTACAAAAGTTGGAGGAGCTTTTGTAGGTGGAGAATATGGTTCTGAAAATGAATTTAATGATTTTTCCCATTTTACAGATGCTATTTCCGGAGAAAATGCCCAAGGATATTTACTGGATTATACAGAGATCATGTTTTTAAGAGCAGAAGCGGCTCAGAGAGGATTTAGTGTAGGAGATACAGCCCCCAATTTATATTCTGCAGCAATCAGAGCTTCGATGGAAGAGTATGGGGTAAACAATGCTAGTGCAACGGCATATATCGCAGCTAACCCGTATGACGCTGTCAACTGGAAAAAATCATTAGGAGAACAGTCTTGGATAGCTATGTTTAATAAAGGATTTCAAGCTTGGAACTTTACTAGAAGGTTAGATTTCCCGGTATTTGTAAATCCTGCGGGCTCATTGGTAGAAGGAGTTCCTGTCAGAATGTTCTATTCAGACCAGGAATATCTTTTAAATGCAAAATATGTGAATGCCGCTGCAGCAAAAATTGGAGGAGATAAGGTAACCACAAAAATATTTTGGGATAAGTATTAATAAAAATAATAAGATATTTAGACAATTTTTTGTTTAATAGTATAAATATAATATATGAAATTTTTTATAGGAATTCTTTTTTTATTAAGTTTTGCTTCATGTTCTAGTGATGATAATAGTGATGTATTCAATGAAGAAATAAAGATAAACGGAAGCTGGAAACCATATAAGTACGAATTCAGAGGCAAAGATATTATGGTAAATGATTGTACACGCAGAGGACAATTGTTTATTAATGCAAATTTCTCTGGCCTCTATGAAAGATATGATATGGTAGAATCATCAGGGAACTGCAATAAAGTTGATTCCTTTACAGGTAGCTGGAGTTTTGATAAATTATATAGTACCCTTACTCTTAGCTATATGGAAGCAGGCGTTTCTAAAATTATGAAAAAAGAAATAGATTCATATTCAGATACTGAACTTAGGTTATATGATAACAGTCAAAACCTTGATAATGTGCCTGGAAATGATGAAGCAATACTAGTTTTTAGAAAAGAGTAAATTATTATAATACGTACCACGTAGCACAAAAGATCGCAGTAATGCGGTCTTTTTTTACTTTTTTATCCTCCACAAGTTACTGAGTTTGGAAGGCAGGCTCCCCAGGCATGGCATTGTTTGTAACCTTCAGGGCAGTTTCCCCAGGGTTCACAGCAAGGAGCATTTCCAGCAGTAATTTTTTTTAGTTCAGTTTTAGTGATTTTTTTTAGATTTTTCATGATAATTATGTTTAATTGGTGATATGAATATAGATAAAATATAAATAGTATGTCATTTTAATAAATAAATAGTCGAAATTAGAGGTGGATAATTGGAGGTCTGTTATCTTGTTGTATAGGGTGGTCTTTTTTATTTCACTAAATTTGTACTTCAAAATTCTGAGATGGGACATTATAAAGAAGTGTTTTGTCTTTAGCCATTAAAATTGAACGTAAGAACATGAATATTAAAGATATTATAGAAGAAAAACTTTCAGAGGTTATTTTAAATGTATTTCAGTTAAAAGACATCAAGCTGGAAGTTCAGGAAAATAAGACGGAATTTGAGGGTGACTTTACAATTGTTACTTTTCCGTTGGTGAAGCAATTGAAGAAAAATCCTGAAGCTATCGGAGTAGAATTAGGTGGAGCTTTGACAGAGCTGACAGAGCTATTGGAAAGCTTTAATGTTGTCAAAGGATTCCTTAACGTTAAAGTTAAAAATCAATTCTTTGTAGATAACTTCAGATCTGTAAGCAAAAACTTTTCTGTTATAGAAAAGAAAAATGCTACCGTAATGGTAGAATATTCTTCACCAAATACCAATAAACCTTTACACTTAGGGCATATCAGAAATAATTTATTAGGATTCTCTGTTGCACAAATCTTAAAAGAGGCAGGATATGATGTGATCAAATCACAGATTATTAACGACAGAGGAATTCATATTTGTAAATCAATGTTGGCATGGGAGAAATTCGGAAACGGAGAAACACCTGAAACTACCCATACCAAAGGAGACAAATTTGTAGGAAATTACTATGTGGAGTTTGATAAAAACTACAAAAAAGAAATTGCAGACCTTGTAGCTCAGGGAGTAGAAGAGGAGCAGGCTAAAAAAGAAGCGCCTATGATCAAGGAAGCACAGAAAATGCTTTTAGACTGGGAAAGTGGAGATGAGACTGTAAGAACGCTTTGGGCAGAAATGAATTCCTGGGTATACAAAGGATTCAATGAAACCTATAAAAGATTAGGGGTAGATTTTGATCAGGTTCAGTACGAAAGCAATACTTATATTTTAGGAAAAGACCTTATTCAGGCAGGTTTGGATAATGGAGTTTTATATCAGAAAGAAGATGGGTCTGTTTGGTGCGATCTTACAGATGAAGGACTTGATCAGAAACTATTGTTGCGTTCTGACGGTACATCCGTATATATGACTCAGGATCTGGGAACTGCTGTTGAACGTTTTAAGGAAAATAATATTCAAAAGCTGATCTATACCGTAGGAAACGAACAGGACTATCATTTCCAGGTTTTATTTAAAGTTTTAAAGAAACTAGGATATGAGTGGGCAGACCAGTTATATCATCTTTCTTACGGAATGGTAGAACTTCCTGAAGGAAAAATGAAATCCCGTGAAGGAACAGTTGTTGATGCTGATGATCTGATGCAGGAAATGTATGAAACAGCAAAATCTAAAGCACAGGAACTTGGGAAACTGGAAAACCTTTCCGAAGAAGATAAGGAAACATCCTATGAAACCGTAGGATTAGGAGCATTGAAATATTTTATGCTGAAAGTGGATCCAAAGAAAAAAATGCTTTTCAACCCTGCAGAAAGTATCGATTTCAACGGAAATACAGGGCCGTTCATACAATATACCTATGCGCGTATTCAGTCTTTGCTGTCTAAAGGAAATAATGTAAACAAAGAAACTGCTGATATTGAGTTAAATCAGTCAGAAAAAGAATTGATTATGCAGGTGGCGAACTTTAAAACGGTAGTATCAAGAGCTGCAGAGACTTTAAGCCCTGCTTTAGTAGCCAATTATGTATATGACCTTGTAAAAGCATACAATTCTTTCTATCAGAATAATCCAATTCTGAATCATGAAGATGAAAACGTAAAACAATTCCGTTTGAATATTTCAGACCTGACCGCCAAGACGATCAAAAAATCGTTAGAGCTTCTGGGAATCGGAACAGTAAACAGAATGTAAAAATAGAAAACCTCCTGAATTTTCAGGAGGTTTTTTTGTATTTATGTAAAATGTATTAGTTTGGTAATGATTTACAGATACCTGATCATTCCTTCTCTTTATTAGTCTGTTTGAGGCTGTCCTCATACAGCTTGGCAGGAGTCCATCGTGCATGTTTGGAAAGAGTGACTTTGTATCCTTTTTTATAAGTATAAACCTTGGTAAATTCGGCACCAAAGAATATCAGCATACAGGAATAGTTAATCCACATCATAATCAGAATTACAGTTCCGGCAGCACCAAAAGCTGAAGTAGGTTTGATCTGATTAAAATAAAGGCTTAACAGGAACTTCCCCAGGGTAAATAATATAGTGGTCAGAAAAGCTCCTTTCCATACCGACTTCCAGGTGATCACCACATCTGGCAGTACTTTAAACATTAAACCAAACAAAAGCATAACAAGGGCAAAGCCTACAGCAAAATTAACAAGCTCTACTAGCATATACGTTTCAAAGCCAAAATATTGGGTAATAATTTGATTGAAAAAACTGATGAACGAAGATAAGAGCATTGTAATCATCAGTAGAAAACCCAGAATAAGGATCATTCCCAAAGAGTTCACCCGGTCCAGCAAAAACTTAAGAAGTGCCTTTTTAGGAGCAGCTTCTACTTCCCATAACGCGTTTAAAGAATGCTGAAGCTGAAAGAAAAGGGTGGTAGAACCAAATACTAATGAGCCGACACCTACTGCTTTCATGAAAATATTCTTTTTGTCAATCAAAGCACCGGCAAGCATTTCTTCAATACTTTTGGCAACATCCTGTCCCATAATACCACTGATCTGTGTGCTGATCTGCCCTCTGATAGCTTCTTCACCAAAGAAATTTCCAAGGATCCAGATAATAATGATCAGTAGTCCCGGGATGGAAAATATGGCATAATAGGCAAGACTTGCTGAATCTTTTGATGCAGAAGAATTGTTCCATTCCGTAAATGTGTCTTTTAAGACTTCCCAGAAAAATTTTGCATTTTTTATCATATTAAAAAGGATATCCGATGGCAATATTTAAAACAAGATTATCTTTTCTCCAGCTCGGGTCTCCGAAATTGATTTTATCGAAAGCCCATCTGCTCCCTTTTTCATAATAGGGAACTCTTAGTGGCATTGCCAGGTCCAGTCTCAAAATCAGGATAGAAAAATCCAGTCTCAGACCAACGCCGGCTCCTACAGCAATTTCATTCAGAAAATCTTTTGAAAATTTGGCTCCCGGTCTGTCTTTATCATTATTGATCAGCCAGATATTTCCAGCATCAACAAAAACAGCTGCATTTAAAAATTTATAAAGATTAGCCCGGTATTCAGCATTTAATTCCAGTTTAATATCCCCCGACTGATCAAAATAAGCTCCCTCCTTTATAGTTCTCGGGTCAAAACTTCCCGGACCTAGTGTTCTCGCACGGAAAGCCCTGATACTGTTACTTCCTCCAGAGAAAAACTGTTTAGAAAAAGGGATAAATTCCGAGTTTCCGTATGGATAAGCCAAGCCTCCAATAAATCGTGTTGCCAAGGAAGATTTTTCTGTAAATTTATGATAGAACCTGACATCATTTTCAATCTTTGCATATTGACTGAAAGCGATTCCAAAAATATCTTTTTCTTTATCTTTTTTTACATTAGCACCGGTAATCAGTCCTGTGATATTTCCTGCAAGATCAAGGGTTCCTTTATAATAAAAGGTATTTCTTCTTGGCAGCATAGTGTTGGTATACGTATAAGAATAGGTTGGACCAAAAATAAGCTGCTTTGCTACGATCCTCTGCATGGCAGGATTATTTAAGGAAATTGAATCATAAAGGGCAGTGACCTTAGCTGGAGAGACTAAAGTAATGTCAAGCACTTTCAATTCATGTTCTTTCTTCACATTTTCTTTCCATACATATCCAAATGAACCCGTGAAATTGTTGAGGGTATAATATTGTGTTCTGTTCTGAAACTCATATCCCAATGTAATATTGGTTCTTGGTACAAAGGCACTGGAAGAATGAAACCGGAACGGAGCCACAATTCTGGGAATGGAAAGCTGTACATTTGCTCCTGCACGGAACATATTATTCGCGTTTTCAGCTCCACCCATCTGGAAATCAAAAGCACCAAAGATAGCCGCTTTAAATTGTTCTGCACCCCTGAAGAAATTTCTATGGGTCCAGTTGAGGTTAAGCTCACTACCTGCATAGTTAGCAGAATTTGTCCTTCCTAAAGCTTCCAGACGCAGTGATTGAATTTGCCTTGGTGTTAATAGATAATAAGCATCAAATTTATGGTTTAAAGAATCTGAAGTAATAAATTCATTTTTTACAAACTTAAAAACTCCCAGGCTGATAAGCCGGTTGAGTGTAAGGTTGTGATTGGAACGGTTGTAAAGATCCCCTGTTTTGAAATACAATGCCCTGTCAAAAATTTTCGGTTTGAATTTATGCTGTGGATCGATCACATAAATGTCATCAAAAGCATATTTGGAAAGAGAATCTTTATTCATCGGAATATTATATTTCCCGTCCTTTACATCCTGAATATTATAATTAGGAAATACAACTACCTTGTCAATACTGAATTGCTGAGTGGCCAGATCCGGAGTATTGTCTTTCAGTTTTACATTAAGTTCAACTTTATGGTTTTTGGTTACCGTACTGTCAGCCTGTACAATGATATTGTCAGAATGGAAATAATAAAAACCTCTTTCTTTTAGGCCATTATCTATTCTTTCTCTTTCCGATTTAATGACATCAAGATCAAATGGCTTTCCATTTTTAAGAAGCGTTCTGCGTGTTAAATTCTGAATTTCCTGATTAACGAGGGTGGAGTCCTTCTGAAACTTTACTCCCTCAATCAAATATCTGGCACCAGGTCTTAAGGTATAAATAACCTGAGCTTTTTTGTTCTTTGAAATGGTGTCATAAGTAGCTCTTGCATTGAAATACCCTTTGTTTTCAGAATAATTCTCAATAATATCTTTATTGAATTCACGGTCTACATCGCCTAATAATACAGGTTTCTCACCTATTTTATATTTAAGCCAGTAATTAAATCCTTTATCTTTTTTAGGTTCTTTGGCTATATTATAAAAATACAGCTTAGGGCGCATTCCTAAAAATGTAGAATTGGGTTTTGGAGTGAGATTAGCTTCCAGTGCAGACTGAAGATCCTTTTTTTCTTTTTTTGAAATAGTATCGTTTTCGATATTGATTTTACCTCCGGTGTACAGCATCTGGCCTTCTTTCAAAAATCTCGTATTGCTGCAGGAAATCGTAACGGACGTAAGCCCGGAAACAAACAGATATTTACAATATGTATGGAATGTTTTACTCATTATTTAAATTCTACCACTTGATTGTTTTTATTCTTTTTTGGTTTCTTCTCTTTAGATTTTTCGAAAATCTCACGGAATTTGTCATAATCCAGCGTGATGATAAATCCAACACCGGTTTCTATGATCTGCCCCTGAAGAGCCACCTGATATTCATCTTTACGGTACGCACGCAGCATATATCTTCCGTCCCTGGAAAGGCTGTAGTCTACAGAAACATTACCGGCAATATTAGTCATACTTTCATTCTGGCGGGCCTCGCCTTCCAGTCCAAAATTACTTCCAACAGTAACTTTCAGTCGGTCGTTCAATAATTTTTTACTGATATCTACATTAAGATCGGTTCTTGTATTTTTTTGTCCGGTAGAATAATCTTCAGTAGAATCAAGCCCGAAGTTCAGATCCACTCCTTTAATCAGGTCGGAGGCAAGATTATTTAACTGCTGAGAAAGGATTTTACTTACACTCTGTCTGGCCATAGTTTCGGCAGACATTCCGGCACTGCTTTCAAAAGGGTTCTCCCCAATGAAGCGGTTCAGAAGAAGGAGGGCAAATACCTGCTTATTCAGTTCAGACTCCTGTGTTCTGAGCTGGGCGAGCTTTTGATCAACAACATCTTTTACATTAGTTGATACAGAGTTATTTTTTTCATCTGTAGTAATGTCAAAAGTAAGCAGAGGTTTCAATAGTTCACCTTTCATTTTCAATAATGTATTGAATGGCATTCTCTGTTTAAACTGATTGATTAACGAGGCACTGCCATCACCACTTACCTGTTGCTCTACAAGGTCAATAGGCGGAGCTTCCGTTTTATAAACAGCAGTAATATCCATCTGAGCCATGGTAGGTTCTCCGGTCCAGGTAATCGTACTTCCCTTCTGAATATCAAATTTACGTTTAAGCAAACTTACAGAAAGATCATAACTTCCTTTTTCTACCTCATATACACCTACTAATGTCATTTTTCCTGAAGGATCTATTCCACCTGTAAGCTCAGCATCACCCTGAAGTTTTACAAAATCGCCGTTTACTTTATCAATAATGATAGAAAGCTTGGCTTCCTTGCTTACCTCAATATTAACACTTACGTCCATGCCCTGGATACGGCTTTTATTGTTCAGAGAATCTGTTTTAATCGTTTTATTCAGTACTACCTGATCCTGATCGATAAACTCTACAATACCATCTCTTTCCTGCAGAGAAGGGCTTGACTGAGGCAGTACAAAAGTGAAATCTGTATTGTCGGCAACGCTTAATCGTCCGTCTACTTTTGGCAGATCCAGATTCCCACGGATGCGAAGTCCGGCATCAATTGCCAAAACTCCATACATCATCGCATCATTTGATTTTTCTGAGTTAACAACTTTGAAATCTTTGGCACTCACATTAAGGTTGAATGCAAAATCTCTATAGGTCTGGGTGAGCACCTGTCCATCTATGACAAGAGAATTCCCATCTTTATCATTGATTTTAAATTTGTTGAATTCTATACCACGGCTGGTAAAATCTATCTCATCATTCAGCTTTCTGAAATCACTTCCTGTTTTGGCTATTTCCAGTCCGGCATCATTGAATTTTACTTTTCCGGCAATATTCGGCTGAGTGGTATTTCCTGTTATTTTTAAATTTCCTGAAAGATATCCTTCCGTATTGGTAATCGCATTCATAGAGAATCCCTGAATACTCTTCATCTGAAGCTGGTTGATTGCCATATTCAGGTCAAAAGTGCTGGAAGAAGTGTTATAATCTCCAAGGATTTTTACATCATTATTATTTCCGGAAAGAGCGATATCAGCATTTAACAGGTTTGGCGACGAGTTATTTACTTTTATAGCAAGGTTACCTACAGGACTTCCGTAGACAATCAGATTAGAAACATTTAAATCAGACGTGAAAGTCATTTTTTTCATGACGTCTCTCAGCTGAGCGGTTCCGTTGATTGTTCCTCTTGCCAGAACAGTGTCTTTTTTGATAAGCTCTGTAATAGTTTCAATTTTAAAATCTTTCAATGAAATATTCAAAGGACTCGTAGGGCTGTTATTTTCAGATTGAATGGCAATTTCGCTTTCTCCATTAGATAGAATGAAATTGTCAGCCAGAATCCCTTTATTACTGATCTGGATTTTATTATTTTCGGCAACATTCCAGTCGGCATAGTTTAGTTTTAAGCCATTAGGATTCAATGATATTTCAGTAATATCATTTAAAGATTTTGCATTCCCTGCAATAAGGAACTGGGTAGTATCTTTTTCATCCTTGGTGGTAATATTATAATTGATGATATTATTGGCTACATCACCGTCAATATTGACTTTATTTAAGGAAAAACTGGAGCTTTTTAAAGCGGCTACATTCAGACTGTATTGCAGCGCCTGATTTTCATTGGTTACTTTTAATACTCCTTTTTCAATGGTATTTTCACCATATAGTAATTGCGGAATCTGTCCGTCAATTTCAATTTTTTGGGAATCTGCATCATAGTTACCGGTTAAATTGATAGTTTCAAAACTTTTCAGATCCGGAACAAACTTTCTGATCAGATCATCATTTTTTACTTTAGCTGTAAGGGTGAAGTGCTGACCCGGATCAATTTTTTGCGCTTTGTCAGGCTTCTGGAATTGATAATACTGATTGATAGTCTTCGTTAAAGCTCCAAAGATTTGAGTAAGTTTATATTTACCTTTCATTTCAACATCAGCAATCTGTGAATTGAAAATGATCTGAGTAGAATCTGCAGTTGAAGATGCTTTCAGATTGATTTCCTGTACAGGATAAACTTCTTTGGTGTCAGAAAATGCAAAATCTTTAAGGTTTAAATATCCATTCAGATTATTCGGGTCAAGGCTTGTGAAGTCACCATCAATTTTTCCTGCAAGAATCATAGGTTTGTCATAGAAACCAAGCTTATTGACATCCAGTTTGATAACTTCACCATTGACTTTTATGGTAGGATTTTTTTCATCATACATACCGGAAGCAGTCAGTTGTAAATCTGCATTCGGATCTTTTGAATTTAAAATAACATGATAAGCTCCTTTATTGATCTTACCTGTCAGATTCATATTTTGATAACGATAACCTTTATAAACGGCAGAAGCAACGTGTCCTCTCAAGTTGGCATTGGCATTTTTAAAATCAAAACTTTCTCCTTTAGCTGAAATCTGTGCCGTAACCGGACCAATATCTTTATTCTGAATAATTTTCCCAATCTGTATTCCCTGAAGATTAGCTTTTACATCATAAAGTTCATGATTTTTTCTTCGCATATCAACATTGGCAATTACTGCTGCATTTCCGAGAGTAGAGTAGAGGTTAAGATCTGCATTCACTACTTTTGTTGTTCCTTTAGCAGTTCCTTTGATACTGAAATTGGAAGGAAGAGAAATGTTAGACGGGATTGTATTTTTCGGAACAAGATTAAAAATGGTTTTTGCATTGGAAGAAAACTCTGCAATTCTCAAATCGTAATAGAGCTGATCAGGATTCATTGCATTTTTAATCTTTCCAGATGCCAATACTCTTAGCTGGTCAAGACCGGAAACTTTAAGATCCTGAATTAACAGATCATTCACGCTTCCTTTTACATTAGCATTCACGTTAAGGACTGCGTTCGGATACTTATTAAAAGGAACTGTATTTTTTAAAGTAGGAACAAGATTTAAAATATCAGAAAAACCGATTTTAGAGTCTTTGATATTAGCTGAAACTTTTACTGCACCAAGATTAGAAGTAAGTTCATCAATGGAGTTATAATTTAAAATAACCTCATCACGCAGTAATGTTTTTGGAGTCTGAAGATAAAGGCTCTTGAGATAAGCCTCCTTTTCCGCATAGACAAAATCAGTGTTGAATTTCTGGATATCGAGGCCTCTTGCTTCCTGAACTTCTGCAGAATTTACAGTCCCTGCAAAGGTATTATTCTCCATTTTAAAACTTCTTACCTCTACATTCATTTTTGAAACCTTAAGGTGATTGAAGTCCATTCCCTGTTTGGTAGGAGCAATGGCGGTATTGTTGTAAGTTGCTTTTACATCATTAAGAACCAGTTTCCCTAAAAGTACTTTCATAGCTTTATCCTGTTCAGATGCTTTTGAAACGTCGGGGGCATTTTGTTTTTTCGGATTGGCATTTTGAGCCGGGAGATAAAGATTGGCATCTATATCTGCTCCGGAAAGAAATACGTTGGCAACATTATAGGCATTGTTTTCAAGATCAAGCTTGTTCACCTTTGTGCTCAGCTCTTTGAATATAACTTTTGCAAATGTTTTAGTATTATCATCACCGTAATTAATGTCAAAATTGGTAAGCTTGATTCCTCTCAACCCAATGTTCATTGGTTTTTTTTCATTGAGTGAATCCACTTTTTTCTCAACTTTTTTAGAAACCTCTTCTAGAAGCCCCTGTTTTAAATTTAATTTCAATCCGTCAAGATTAATATCATTGACAGCATAGTTGTTTTTATTGAGATCAAAAGTTTTGACTCTGGTGTCGAAGGACTTAAAATATAGTTTAATATCATTCTTCGACTGTTGGTCATTGAAGGTGACTCCAATATCTTTTAAATTAATTTTATCAAGGGAGATAATAAATGGTTTGGAGGGGCTCTCTTCTTTATCATTACTGGCAAAAGCATCAATAATATAATCAAAATTGAATTTGCCGTCCGGCTTTCGTACTACATTAGCCCGGGCTCCTTCCATATCCACAGAAGTAATATCTGCCGTAGAATTGATGAGTTTCAGCATATGCAGGCCTACATCCAGTTTTTTGACTGCCAGAAGGGTATCTACATCCTGTCCTTTCAGATAAAGGTTCTCCATGACAAGGCTGTTGGGGAATCCGATGTATACTCTTTCCAGACTTACTTTAGTCTTGATTTTTTTCTCAAGATAAACAATCAGTTTGTCTTTGATAAAGTTTTGGACAGCAGGGAGTCTTAAGCTTAAGATCAACAGGGTAAGAAGAACCAATATAGAAATAAAGGTTATTAGAATACGCCTAAATAGTTTTGTAGTGTTGATTTTCAGTTTCAAATGCGATATGGTTTGTAACAAAGATAATAATACTATTTTTATTTGGTCTCTGTTGTGGTACCTTTTTGCAAATGCAAAAACCCTGCCTTGGCTGTCTTATTATGGAATTTTAGTGTGTAGTTGTCAAGTGAATAGTTGAGAAAGACGAGCCAAGGTAAGGATTGTTATTGTTAAAAAGCCCCCTTTATATCATTTTTAATGTTGAAAAGGATAGTTAGCAAAAATGAAAATTCAAATGTTAGTATGTGTAAAGGGGGCTTGGCATGGCGTGGTTTAGTTGATAATAATAATTTTAATTGTTTCCGTTTTCCCATTTCACCTCTTCTCCCTGAGGAGCAGCACCTCCTTGAGCTACTGTGATTGGAGAAGTTTCCTGGTTAATATGATAAATATAAGCTGCAATTTTTTCAGCATCTCTTCCTGTGATGGTTCCTTCTTTAATGAAAGGTCTCATCGTAGGATTATTTGGGGAGCCGTTTTCAAGCATCCAGAAAACATTTTTAAACAAACTTTTTTCTTTGATGTTGATCCAATGAGTATCGGTAAGATTAGGTCCAATACCTCCCTTTCCCCCATCTCCGTGGCAGGTTACACAGTTGGTTTTGAAAAGTTCCTGGCCTTCTGCTATATTATCTGCACTGTATTTGGCTGATTCCAGATTGATCTGAGGGGCTGTTTTTTCATACTCTTCAATAGAAGCCAGCATTGTCTTGACCTCTTTGGTATATTCTACTTCAGGATGAGCATAATCTGTAAATGCAAAAGCTGTTAAATATACTACACAGAATATGCAACCGAACCAGAACAAGCCGATCCACCATTTAGGAAGAGAGTTGTCAAGCTCTGTGATTCCGTCAAAACCATGGTCGATAAGAATATCTTTTTCTTCAGTGACAGATTGTTTTTTGAAAGCAGAGTTCCAAAGTTTCTGATAATAAGGAATATTTTTTTCTGCCAGGTACTTTTTTTTCTCCTCTTCCGGTAACCGGCTGAAGCTTTCATTCTCAATTAAATCTCCAATGGAGTTCATGATGAGAAGAAGAATAATGGCAATCAGAATCAACGCCCAGAAAAATGGAGAAGAAAAGTAGCCGGAATCGCTTGCGAACATTTCAAAGGCCATAATCGTTAAGCCTATCGTTGTCGCTATATATATTGAAATTGGGGTTCTCGTTTTCATTACAATACAATTTTAATGATTACTCTACGCTTGCTGTTTGGATCTGAGTTGTTTTGATGTCGGTACCTAATCTTTGAAGATAGGCGATCATCGCTACAATTTCTCTTTGTTCAAGAGGGATATAAGAAGCTCCTTTTGCTGATTTTTCCTTTACCATCTGGTCTTTCACATCCGCAGCTTCTGAGTAGATTCTCTGTACAATCGCTTTCGATTGGTTATTTGCCCATAAATTGGCAGAATCAATCTGAGCTTTTGTATACGGTACATCAAATGCATTTTTCATCAGTTTCATTTTATCCACCATCTGAGCACGGTCCAGTTTATTGGTGATTAACCAGGGAAAACGTGGCATAATGGAACCTGCAGAAGTAATTCTTGGGTTATACATATGTTTAAAGTGCCATGAATCCGGATTCCTGCCCCCTTCTCTGTGAAGATCCGGTCCGGTTCTTTTAGATCCCCATAAGAAAGGTCTGTCGTAGATGAACTCACCGGCTTTAGAGTACTGCCCGTTTTTTCCTTCAAATCGTACCACCTCATCTCTGAACGGTCTGATCATCTGAGAGTGACATGAGTTGCATCCCTCACGAATATATAAATCTCTTCCTTCAAGCTCCAGCGGAGTGTATGGTTTTACAGCAGTAATGGTTGGAACACTTTGCTTAAGTGATAAGGTAGGAACAATTTCCACCAGTCCGCCTATTGCTATCGTAATGAAAGCTAATATTGAAAGCAGGGTAGGTGTTCTTTCCAGCCATAAGTGAGCACCTTCACCTTCTTTTCTTGTACTGCCGATATTCGCCAGTGCAGGGGCTTCTGCTGGAACTTCTTTCTGGAATGAGCCTGCTTTTACTGTTTTGATGACGTTGATCACCATTAAGACTGCTCCTGACAGATAAAGAATACCTCCTGCGAATCTCATTTTAAAGTAAGGAATGATTGCTGTTACAGTATCCAGCCAGTTTTTCCATAATAAAGTTCCGTCCGGGTTGAATTGTTTCCACATCAGTCCCTGCGTGAATCCTGAGATATACATCGGAACAGCATAGAAGATAATTCCTAATGTTCCCAGCCAGAAGTGCCAGTTGGCTAACTTTTTAGACCAAAGCGGTGTTCTCCACATGATCGGAACCAGATAATAGATAACCCCGAATGCCATGAAACCATTCCACCCAAGCGCTCCTAAGTGTACGTGGCCAATAACCCAGTCGGTATAGTGTCCAATTTTATTTAAAGATTTTGTAGCCAATAAAGGACCTTCAAAAGTGGCCATCCCATAGCAGGTAATAGCTACCACAAAGAATTTCAGAATAGGATTTTCTCTTACTTTGTCCCATGCTCCTCTTAAAGTAAGAAGACCATTCAGCATACCTCCCCAAGATGGAGCGATCAGCATAATAGAGAATCCTGTTCCTACTGCCTGAGCCCATGCCGGTAATGCTGTATACTGCAGGTGGTGAGGCCCGGCCCAAAGATATACAAAGATCAACGACCAGAAGTGAATAATGGATAATTTGTATGAGAATACCGGCCGTTGTGCCGCTTTTGGCATAAAGTAATACATAAGACCTAATACAGGGGTAGTTAATACAAATGCTACTGCATTGTGCCCATACCACCATTGTACTAATGCATCTTTTACACCTGCATATACAGAATAAGATTTCCAGCTTGTGAAAGATAACGGAACTTCAAGGTTATTGAAGATATGAAGCATTGCCACTGCAATCCATGTAGCGATGTAGAACCAGATCGCAACATATAAATGTCTAACTCTTCTCTTGGCAATTGTTCCAAACATATTGATCCCGAAAATGATCCATGAGAATGCAATTAAGATATCTATAGGCCATTCGTGTTCAGCATATTCTTTAGACGTATTGATTCCCATCAGGAATGTGATCACTACACTTACAATCATAATCTGCCATGACCAGAAATGAATCCATGAAAGCGTGTCACTGTACATTCTTGTTTTTAACAGTCTTTGCATGCTATAGTAAGCACCACAGAAAAAGGAATTACAGACGAACGCAAAAATTACGGCACTGGTGTGAAGCATTCTGATCCTTCCAAAGCCCATTGCTCCCTGAGTATTGATCAGTCCCTGAATATTTCCCGAGGCTAAACTTTTAATAGTCGTATCATCTGTACCGAATAAAAATTCAGGCAGTTCAGGATAAAAAAGCATCAATGCGGCTGTAAGCCCCAGCAGAAATCCGACAAGTCCAAATGCGATAGTAGCATAGAGGAATGCTCTGACAATATTATTGTCATAATTAAATTTTTGCGTCTCCATAAATTCCAATAGTGTTTACCGAAGTGATATTTTCTCTAGAAAAAGGTCTTACTTCAGGCCTTTTTACAGGTTGAAAATAAATATCATGTAACGTGTATAATGTTTTGCCAAAGGTATTTATTAACTTTGTTAGAGGCTAATAGATAATCTTCTAAAATATACCGAAAACTACTAAAACAAAAACGATGAAAGTGTGTGGACAAAATATCAGGAAAATACGTAGGAGTAAAGATTTTACGCAAGAGTATATGGCTTTTGAAATGGGAATTTCACAGAAGGCTTATTCTGACATCGAGAACTCTAAGGTGAAAATAAACATTGAAATACTTACGAAAGTTTCTAATATTTTAGATATCAAGCCTTCCGATATCTGCAGCATATCGCATAAATGTGGAACAGATGGTTATGAAGATAAATATCAAAGTCTCCTTGAACACTTGAAAAAGAACAATATTTCAATTCCTAAGGAATATTTATAAAGAGGACCAGACCCGGGTTTTTGCATTACTTTGATTATCCCAATCGTAAACAATATAGAATAATGACCTCTTCATAAGGAAGGAGGTCATCTTTTTGTGCTTCCAGCAATATGCCTGATTATTATAGTAGCCGGAATGGAGAACAAGTATTGGTTATTCCAAATGTACTGTAATTGATAAAGTAGTAATAAAGAATTATGTAAAAATAAATTCACATCATTGTGGATAAATATTTACAATAATTTTGATTTTCTATAATATATTTGCCATGAATCTAATGTAGCCCACTGGATGAAGCCTGTATATTTTATTTCACTCTTATTTTCTCTATGCATTTATGGGCAAAGCTATACTACGCAATGGTATACTATGGATAACGGGCTCCCCCAAAACAGTATCAAGGATATTGTAAAAGACAAATATGGTTTCATCTGGCTTTCAATGGAAGGGCGAATCCTGCGTTATGACGGAAGCAATTTTGTAGAATATAAAAATTTCAATTTTAAAAATTTTAGTTTTGGTGATTTTTACGGGAATATAAAAAATGATAGTATCGCTGTCTTTAATAACTCCGAAAAAAATGCTCTTCTGATTTCTCGCAGATATCCTGAAACTATTGTTTCTAATGGAATTTTCAATCCTGGAGGTTCCAAAAATAATTTAATTTATAAGAGGCTTGTTAAAAATAATATTACAGTTAGATTTATTTCTTATATAGACTCTTACTTTATTCAGGTACCTACAGGTTCTTATTATTTTGAAAATAATGGTATTATTTATGTCGATGAGAAAACTAAAAAAACTTTAAAAATAAACCTTAAATTTCCAAGGAGTAAGTTAAAGCGTTTATTTGTTCATGGAGATCATGTCTTTGTTGCTGATGCAGAAAATAAGAAAGTTCTTCACCTGTATCAGGGGAAATATTCCTACACCAGTGCCCCGGCTCTCTATACAAATCCCGAAACAAAAGTCTACTGGCAGCAGATCACCGGACAGGTATTTATGATCAGTCATGGTAAGGTATACAGGAGCCGGTTTTCTGCCGGGAAGCTGGAACTAACCTATCTTTTGGAATATAAGGATATTGATAAAGATATTTCCGGAGCTATGTTTTATGATGAGATTTACAATAAATTATATATCGGAAGTTCCATCAACGGGCTTAAAATTCTCAGTCTTTCAGATTTTTCTGTTTCGAAAAAAAATATACCTTATCAGGATGAGGTATGCTATGCTGCAATTCCTTATGAAAATAATTCTGTACTGACTCAGGAAGGAATCAGGTATTATCATATGACCTCGCAAAGAATATATTCAGCTCCTCAGTCATATGATAAGCGTTATATTTTTCAGGATGATTCCGGGAATCTTGTATATAGGGAAAACAACTCCATTCATGTAAGGAATAAGAATTCAGGTTTTACAAAGTATGATTCTATTACTTTTAAAGGGAAAGGAATTGACGGACTGTATAAGAGCGGAGGATTGTATATGGCCTCTGTTATAGAAGGAGAAAAATCTTATCTCTATCTATTTAATCATGACAATTTTAAGAAAACCGCCCGGATTATTTCCTGTAAAGACAATATAGATGCTGTTTTAAGATACAGTGAAGATCTTCTCTATCTGGGAAGCAGCGGTGGAGTGTATGTTTTTTCTCTTTCTAAGAATAAAATAGTACAGCAGATTGGAAAAAATATTCCCATAAAACAGATGATAAGAACAAAGGATGGGAATATATGGCTAACCACTTACGGTAGAGGTATTTATTTATTAAAATACCAAAAAATGATCAGAGTTCCTCCCGATAAAAATGATTTCCTTGCCAATGCTCATTATATCCTGGAAGATAAAAACTCAAATTTATGGATCTCCTCTGATAACGGATTGTTTAAAACGGACAAGAAAAGCCTGTTACACTATATAGAAACTTTAAAAGGGATTGTTTCCTATTACCGATATACTAAAAATAATGGGTTTTTAAATAATGAATTCAATGGCAGTGCGAATCCCTGTGCCCATGAGCTGAAAGATGGACAGTTTGTATTTCCTTCTATGGAAGGATTTGTATTCTTTAATCCACAAAATATTAAAACTTACTATCCCAAAGCTCAGGAGGTGTACCTGGAAAGAGCAAAAATAAAAGGAAAGATGCTTCAGCTGAAAAATAAACTTTTTCTCCAATGCGGCTATAAAAGTGCGGAAATTTATATAGACCTTCCTTACTATTCCAATTTGGAGAACATAAACCTTCAGGCTAAACTTGTGGAGGATGAAAATAGTCCATGGATAAATATTAAGAATGATAAAACCTTCCATTTGGCTAATATATCCCCGGGTAAGTATAATCTTCAGATAAAATTTTTATCGGCTCACAATGGCAAGCTTGTTTACAAAAATCTTCCAGTAGAAATAGAAGCTTATTTTTATCAGACCCTACTTTTCAGGCTCCTGATTGTTGGCGGTATTATTTTAATTTTTGTATTGATTATTCAGATCAGAACCAATTTTTTAAGATTAAAAAATAAAGTCCTGAAAAATACAATCGTTCATAAAGATAAAGCATTACAGGAAGCCAGTACCAAGCTTGAAAATGAATCCGACTATCAAAAAAAACTGGTAGAAAGTATAAGCCACGATATTACCACACCTGTAAAATTTATTTCACTTCTTTCCCAAGAACTCGCGCAATCAGATGATCCTAAGGTTCAGAAAAAATATTTTGACAGTATTTATAAAACTTCGGAGCAGCTATACAAATTCACTTTAAGTCTTAAAGAATACACAGAACTTTACAAACAGGAAAATACATCAATAGAAGAATATGCGGTCTATGATCTTGTCGAAACTAAAAGATTGCTGTTTGAAGAAATTGCGGTGCAGAAAAACACGTTTATTTATAATTTTTGTGATCATCATCAGAAAATACAGCTTAATAAAAATATTCTTCTTACTGTTTTTCACAATATTATAGATAATGCAGTAAAAAATACTTCAGATGGAGAAATTATTATTACCTCTTGTCGTACAGCATCTCATTTGGAAGTCTCAATTACTGATACCGGAAATGGAATGTCTGACGAGCAGATAACTTACTATTCCAGGCTTTTTAAGAAAAAAGATCATGAACATCTGATGTTTAAAAATTACGGATTAGGTCTGCATATGGTTGTTCAGCTGATGAGAAAAATTAATTCTGAAATGCTTTTTTATAAAAACAACCCAAAAGGAACCATCATTAAAATACTAATTAAAATATGACAAAAAAAATACTGATAGCAGATGATCATCATGTGGTAAGAGTAGGGACCGCAATGATCCTAGAGAAAAGTTTTGATGATTTTGACATTGATTTTGCAGAAACTTATGGTGAGGTAAAACATAAATCAGAAAAGGAAAAATATGATCTTGTTATTCTTGATATTGAGCTCCCCGGAAGTATTCTTAAATCAATGGTAAAAGAAATTAAAACCATATCCCGGGATACTCTTGTTCTGATCTTTACTTCCTATAAAGAAAATATTGCGCTGCAATATATAGAAGAAGGAGCTGATGGCTTTTTAAATAAACAGAGTGATCCGCAGGTTTTTGTAAAAGCGGTTGAATCTATTTTTAGAGACGGCTATTATTATACACCAGGAATTGTCGCTGAGCTGATGAAAGGAAGTGCTAAGAAAAAAACTTCAGAAATTTTATCAGAAAGAGAGCTTCAAGTCTTTAATCTTTTGGCAAAAGGAAACGGGAACCTTGAAATTGCCAATGCTCTTGAGATTGAAGAATCTACAGTTGGGACATATAAAAGAAGAGTGTATCAGAAATTAAAGATCTCCAACCTGATTGAACTGCTGGAAATTTATAATGAAATACATTAAGAAAAATATCCGTTAATGTCATAATACCCGTACAGTTTTGTGGATAAATGCGTACAAGATCTATACTTTAAAAATTCAATTTTCGCAGTAGGTTAGTACCTTGGAAATTTCTATTGACCCATTGGAACTAAAACAATCGGTTAAAATAGGCTTTTATAGATTCTAAATACGTATTTGTTTATGAAAAAAAAGATGCTTTTCATTGCCTTTTTGGCAGGTTTTAATTGTATTTTGGTCAACGCCCAGGTAGGTAATGTGGGGGTTAATACGGTAAGCCCTGGTAGTAGTCTTACAGTTAACGGCTCATTTGCAGCTACATATAGAATTGTTACGGCAAGCAGTGCTATAGGAGCTAATGATTATTATACTGCTTACAATGGAACTGCTGATGGAATATTAACTTTACCAGCAGCTATCAGTGGTACAGGTAATTTTGCCGGACGTACTTATCACTTCAAAAATACGGGTGGAAAAACACTTGCCATTTCAGCGGCAGGTTCTGAATTAATTGATGATCAGAATGTTACAGGGGTTGGCGTACCTGCAATTACTGTTCCTCCCGGATACTATGCATTTTTAGTAAATAAAGGAACAACTGCGGGGACGACATGGGAGCTGGTATTGGTTTCAAGCTCAAACAGTATGCCTTCCGTCAATCAGGCCTATCTTTTTTCTTCTGCACAGCAGAATGCTTTTAAGCAGACTTGTATTGCTACAACAGGCTCAGCGTGGCAAAAAACAGAAATAAAATACAATCAGGGAATGGAAATCAATACAGGAAATGTATTGGATGTATCATCAGGAAGATTCAAAGCACCTACAGATGGATATTATATGATCTATGGCTCTGCACAATTCGATAATTCAGAGATTTCGGGTCAGCCGGGTTTTACATGGTGTGTACTGTATCTGGTAAAGAACTTTGTAACAACTCCAAACAATCAGTTGGTACAGAACTTTCATACCAATCCGGGAATCTTTGCCTCCGGTATTGTTTCTGCGGTAGTTCATCTGAACAAAGATGAAACCGTAAGCATGGCTTCTGCTGCTCAGTTAAACAGTGGAGGTGCTCAATATCAGGTGACAGCAACATCTATTTACGGTTATAAAATAGCCAACTAATACCACTCCCCATTTTACAGGATATGCAGCCTTAGCCCATTGGTTTAAGGCTGCTTTTTTATAATCATCTTTTGGCCTTCAACAGCCTTAATAGAAATAGAAAATAGTCTTTACTCATTGGCAGAGCCTGAATTGTCAATTTACTCCCTGGAATTTGAATTCCTCTGAAAAGTTTTTATATATTTAGCGACCGAATAATTCATTCAATGAACAACGAAAATAAAAAAGGAGAAAACGAGACTTTAGTTAGAGGATTAACAAATCGACACATACAATTAATTGCCCTTGGTGGTGCCATCGGAACCGGCTTATTTCTGGGAATCGGGCCTGCAGCAGTGTTGGCAGGACCATCAGTTATTCTGGGTTATGCTCTAGCAGGGATCATAGCCTTTTTTATTATGCGTCAGCTTGGTGAAATGGTTGTTCAGGAACCGGTATCGGGAAGTTTTAGTTACTTTGCTTACAAATATTGGGGAAATTTTCCGGGATTTGCTTCCGGATGGAACTACTGGATTCTCTATATTCTGGTAAGTATGGCCGAACTTACAGCCATTGGACATTATATTCACTTCTGGTGGCCGGATATTCCGCTTTGGGTGTCCAGTTTATTTTTCTTTATAGTTATCAATGCTCTTAATCTTGCCTCTGTAAAGGTGTATGGTGAAACGGAATTTTGGTTCTCCATCATCAAAGTAGTAGCTATTATTGCAATGATTATTTTTGGAATCTATCTTTTAGTAAGCGGAACCGGTGGAGATAAGGCTACTGTTTCCAATTTATGGAATGATGGAGGATTTTTCCCAAAAGGGCTTTTCAATAAAACGGAGAGTGGATATTCAGGATTATTTGCTGCAATGGCAATGGTAATGTTCTCCTTTGGAGGCTTGGAGTTGATTGGTATTACAGCGGCAGAAGCTAAAAACCCGGAAAAAACTATTCCACAAGCTACCAATCAGGTGATCTACAGAATTTTGATTTTCTATGTAGGAGCTTTGGTAATCCTGTTCTCACTAAGCCCATGGAGAGATATTACTGAAGGATCAAGTCCGTTTGTAATGGTATTTCAAAATCTGAATGGTCTTGAATTTACTGTTTTTGGAAAGGTTGTTCAATTTAATACGTTGATAGCCAATGTTCTTAATTTAATTGTTCTTACAGCAGCATTATCAGTATACAACAGTAGTGTTTACAGCAACAGCCGAATGCTTTTCGGGTTATCCCAGCAGGGAAATGCACCGAAATTTTTGAAAAAACTCAATAAAAACTCAGTCCCTATCAATGCAATTCTTGTTTCATCATGCTTTGCAGGACTTTGTATTATCATTAATAAATTAGTGCCGGAGAAAGCCTTTGAATATTTAATGGCTTTGGTGGTTTCTACATTGATCATCAATTGGTTAATGATATGCTATACCCATTTAAAATTTAAAAAATCGATAAACAAGTCCGGAATTCAATCCAAATTTCCATCCATATTTTATCCTGTATCCAATTATATATGTATCATCTTTTTGGTTCTGATTTTAGGGCTGATGAGCATTACAGGAATGGAAATTCAGGTTATTCTGATTCCGGTTTGGATAGCATTTTTATTTGTCATGTATAAGCTGTACAAGCCCAGCTAACCCATAAAACCACTATCAGGTGTTTTGAAAGATGAAAATTATTATAATTTTCATCTTTTTTGTTTTATAGTGTCTAATATGGGAATTTATGATGAAGTAATTCAGGGTGATCACTGTATATTATTTCTTTTTTCAGGAATGATTCATATGTGATCTTAATGGCAGCTGCACTATTTTTTGTATCTTAGTAAAGGTGATATTTTTAAATTAAGTAAAAATATGACCTTTTTGCAGTCATTGCGGAAAAGCCGAACACCGTTACACAAAGTAGGCAAAATCTAAAAAGACACCTATGGCCAATTTATTTCAAACCCTTACCAATACCGTAAAGCACTGGTATATCCCTTTGATCTTCGGAATCATTTTTCTTATCTGTGGATTTTATGTATTCAGTGTGCCACTTGCAACGTATGTAACCCTTTCAATTTTTTTCAGTGTTTCATTCCTATTCTCCGGAATTACGGAAATATTCTTTTCCTTACAAAATAGCAAATCCCTGCAAGGATGGGGCTGGTTTTTGGTAAGTGGATTATTGACTACCGCAATTGGGGTTTATCTTATTGCGAATCCTCAGATCTCGATGACTGTACTTCCATTTGTGATTGGATTTACTTTACTTTTTCGTTCTTTTCAATTGCTGGGTTTTGCTTTTGATCTCAAAAGTATGAAAATAATGAGTTGGGGAAATGTAGCCCTTGCCAGCGTTGGAGGAATTATATTTTCTCTGTTGCTGATATTCAATCCCGTGTTTACAGGAATTTCATTAGTTACCTTAACGGCTGTTGCTTTTATTTTTATGGGCATTGCTTCTATTATGCTGGCTCTGGATTTAAGAAAGGTGAAAAAGTTCCCGGGAAAAATAAGTCAGGAATTAAGAGATAAAATTAAATCAATACAGGACGAGATTGATGATCTTAGAAAATAATCATTTAAATTAAGATAATGACTAGTCCTGAAAAAGGTTGACTAGTTTTATAAGTTAAATATACTTAAATCAGAGTAGGGATTTTCCTATTCTGATTTTGTTTTTTATAGGTTTTTAATTTCACATTATTTTTCATGTGTACTTGGCTTGGAATATTATAATGTAATGAAAAATGGGGTCTCAAATTATTATAATAGTAAATTGATTGATCAAGCTGTCGAGAGAGATTTTTAAAATTTTCAAAAGTACCAATCAATCCAAATTCATATTTTAGAATGCCATTCACTCTTTCTGCTACAGCATTTTCATAAGGATCCGAGTTCTCTGTCATACTGATAAGAATATCATTCTTCTTTAGCATTTCGGTATATTCTTTACTACAATACTGTAAACCTCTGTCTGAATGATGAATTAAGGGATGTTTATATACCCGATTCCTTATGGCTTGTTTTAATGCCTTCAATGTAGAACTGGTCTGTAAATTATCACTCAATTCATATCCTACAATTTTTTTTGAATAAGCATCAGTAATCAGGTGAAGATAATAATTCCTCTCTTTAGTTTTCAGATAGGTAATATCTGCTACCCAAACCTTCTCTGAACATTTCAATTCTTTTTCTTTGATGATATTGGGATATTTCTTCATCCAATGTCTGGAGTTCGTTGTTTTAAAGTAACTGTGTCTTCTGGGAATTAAAAGATAATTTGATCTTAAAATCTTAAACAATCCATCTCTTCCTATTTGAATGCTTTCTTTGTTAAAATCATTTTTAAGTAAGAAATAAAGTTTCCGAGTACCTATTTTAGGCATCTTTTTGCGAATTGATACTACTAATTCTATAATTCTTTCTTGATTATTATTTAAACTCGGCCGGCTCCTTCTTTTGTAATAAGCTTGTTTACTGTATCCAAACAATCGGCAGATATCTTCTACTGGAAGATTCGTATGTGCCTTTATTTCCTGGATTGATTGGAACCAGACTTTTTTACAATTTCAATCTTTAATTCACGTTCAGCGATTTCTATAAATTTCCTAAAGACCTTGAGTTCTTCTTCCTTTTTTGATAAAGCTGCCTCAAGCTCTTTAATCTTTTGTTTCTGTGGGTCTTTCATGGGCCTGCCTTTACTTATTTGTTTTTCATAAGTAAAGTTACCATATTTTATTAACCATTTCGGAATACATGAATTACCACGGATATTGTATCGTGTTTGCAATTGGGATTTTGTATATAATCCCCGTTCATATTCAGAGACAACTTGTCTTTTGAAGGCCTCACTGTACTCATGTACAGGAGCTGATGTTTTTTTTGAATCCATAACGCTGACTGGTTTTATTGTTTTTTAGTCAACTTTTTTCAGGACGAGACATAACTACAATTAATCCGTCTCAAAAAGAGGCGGATTTTTTTTGAAAAATATAAATTTCAAAATGTTGTTGAATTAGTGGATTTTTTCTAAAAAAGAAAATAAACTTTAAAAGAATTGTTTCATCCTTTCTAAAAAACATTAAGAATTATAATAAAAAAACAAAAACCATCCTAAAAAAGGATGGTTTGTAGACCCACAGGGATTCGAACCCCGACTGACGGTACCAAAAACCGGAGTGCTACCGTTACACTATAGGTCTGCTTTATTTTGGTTTTGCAAATTTATATATTTTTTTCTTATTTACAAATTCCTCTCTTGAAAATTTTGATTTTTTTATTGAAATAAAATCTGATTTTTCTATAAAAATGATATACTTAGCCTAAAAACAAAAACCATCCTAAAAAAGGATGGTTTGTAGACCCACAGGGATTCGAACCCCGACTGACGGTACCAAAAACCGGAGTGCTACCGTTACACTATAGGTCTGCTTTATTTTGGTGGTGCAAATTTACATCTTTTTTCTTTACTTACAAGAACTTTTTGTTTTTTTTTCTAAATTTACGGTGGATTTATTTACGGAAAATATGCTGATAGACTTCAATAATCTCAATATTAATAATTTATCGTTCAATACTGAATTTGAAAAAAAAGTAAAAATCTTTCTCAAAGAATGGTTTTCAGAAATACCTGTGGTAGATGTTCAGACTTCTGGTTCCACAGGAAAACCTAAAATTTTTGAAATTGAAAAGAAGAAAATGCTCAATTCAGCAGTTATGACCTGTAACTTTTTGGGATTAAAAGAAGGAGATAAAGCATTGCTTTGCCTTCCTATAGAATATATTTCGGGAAAAATGATGGTAGTACGTTCTCAAGAAAGGAAATTAAAATTAATAATAGCAGAACCATCTCTAAAACCTCTTGAAAAATTAGATGAAGAAATAGATTTTTGTGCGATGACACCACTACAGGTGGAAAACTCGTTGGATAAACTCCACTTGATAAAGAATCTGATCATTGGAGGTGCTGCTACTTCAGAAAGTCTTAAAAATAAAATTCTAAAGATAAATCTTAGTGCTTCCAATCGAATTTTCGAAACCTACGGGATGTCAGAAACACTTTCCCATATTGGTTTGAAACAGCTGATGCCGGAGTCGGAAGATTTTTTTACCGTTTTTGAAAATGTAACCATTTCTTTGGATGAAAGAGGCTGTCTTAATATTTATGCTCCTAATGTGAACGATGAAAAATTACAAACGAATGATTTAGTTGAAATAAAAAATGATAATCAGTTTAGATTTTTAGGACGGATAGATAACGTGATCAACTCAGGAGGAGCTAAAATTTTTCCCGAAACCCTCGAAGCTTTGGTAAAAAAAGAAATTACCAATGAAGTGATTTTTACCGGTTTGCCGGATGAAAGCCTGGGGCAGAAGCTCGTATTGATCATAGAAGGAAGTGAATCTGATGAGATAGTAAATAAAATTTCAGAAATACCGTTTAAGAAAAGTTTTCACAGGCCCAAGAAAATTATTTTTATCAAGGAAATTCCAAGAACACCGAACGGTAAGGTAAACAGACTTGAACTACATAAACTCGTTGACGAAAATATTTAGTTATCCGGGCTCCAGGTTACACACTTTTGAATCTCAAATAAAAAACAATGAAAAACTTTTCAAAGGAACTTAGTTTTAAAACTTCCCGAAGCAGCGGAGCAGGAGGCCAAAATGTAAATAAAGTGGAGACTTCGGTTACTGTACTTTGGAAAGTGGATGCATCAGAGTTTTTCGATGATGACGAAAAAATAATGATTCAAAACAAATTGAAAAACAGGATTAATGCTGACGGTTTCTTATTTCTGACGGTTTCTGAAAGCAGAACCCAGCTGATGAATAAAAATAAAGCTATTGAAAAAATAATAGAGATCGTCAATAAAGCATTGATTGTTCCTAAAAAAAGGACTGCAACCAAACCATCAAGAGCCCAAAAACAAAAAAGATTAGACAGCAAGAAAAAAAATTCTGATAAAAAAGAGAACAGACGTTTTAAATTTTAAGTTGGTTCTTTCCCGAAAATTTTTATTTTTGCCGGAAATTTTTTAAAAACCATGATAAAAAAACTAATACTATTAGGAGTTATTTCGAGCTCTTTACTTTCTTTTGCCCAGGAAAAAATAACCATCATGCCTGCTGTAGGATATGCCTGGAGGGTTGCTGAAACAGGACCGGGACTTTCAAGAGAAGAAAAAAACTATATTAAAGGATTGAAAAACGGAGTTCATTTTGAGATCGCTGCTTATTACCATGTGAAAAATATAGGGATAGGT
This sequence comes from Chryseobacterium sp. 14P4.3.2, assembly GCF_057799275.1. Taxonomy (NCBI): domain Bacteria; kingdom Pseudomonadati; phylum Bacteroidota; class Flavobacteriia; order Flavobacteriales; family Weeksellaceae; genus Chryseobacterium; species Chryseobacterium sp. 14P4.3.2. The sequence continues at coordinate 11,522 of NZ_JBYOKO010000008.1, read as the reverse complement.
GCAAAATTCTCCAATTACAGTGCTTCCAGCAGTGGTACATTGTACGGATATGATATGAGCGGTCAAAAGATTGGTTTGCCTGTGAGTACTAAGGATAATATCACTTTCTTTGGTCCATCCATTATGGCTTCGAACTATAATGAATCTACGAAACACAAATTTATTGCCGACCTATCTCTTGGGGTAATTACTTATACTACGAAAACAGCATCTGTCAATGGTACTGGGTCTAATCTTGGTCTGGAAGCAGGAATCGGCTATCAATACGCTACTTCCAAGAATTTTATGATTGGTCCTAAAATTGGAGTTACCGCAGGAACATTGACTAAAATGAAAATGAACGGACAGTCTTATGACCTTCCGGATGATCAGAAAGAAGGCTTAACTAGAGTTTCTTTAAGTGCAGTCGCTGCATTCCGTTTTTAAGTTCTATCTTTGTAAGAATTAAAAAAATAATTTAATAATGGCAGCAACAATCCTTTTATCAGCAGAACGACGCCGGTCAGGACTGTTGTTGTCGTTACTTTATCTTCATACAGATTCTTTTCTGAAAAGTTCTAAGGACTTTATCAATTAAGCCCTGCCAGGGTCCAAGGCAGGGAAGCTCTCCGGATTTTTATTTATTGCTTTTTTGCGGTTTTCTATAGAAGAAGGCTTGTTGATGCCTGTATTCTACATTGGATCATCGGGAACAACTGCATCTTAATTTTAAAAATTTTAAAAAATGTCCAATCATATTATAGTAACCACCGGAATTTATGATGCTATAAAAGATACACTCAGAAGAAAAAAAGTGAGCATCGAGGAAGAGAAAAGACTGACTGAAGAACTTAGAAAAGCTAAGCAGGTTCTGAGAAGGGATCTGCCTGCTGACATTGTGACGGTAGAAAGAAAAGTGACTTTAAGAGATCATACATTAGACTTTGAGCATGAATATATTTTTGTACCTTCAACCAAAGCAAAACTTAAAAAAAATAAACATTCTATTCTTTCAGATATTGCTCTTGCAGTAGTTGGCTATAAAGTAGGAGATATTATTGACTGGCCTTTTAAAGATGGAGAAAGAAAAATTGAAATTGTAAAAGTGGAAGCCTGGGAAGGATAAACTTTTTCTGAATATTATTAAATTACATTGAAAGCGTGGCTTATTTTTAAGCTGCGCTTTTTATTAATGTACTGTTTTTATCTTATAAAACTCTTCTATCTTAGCTATACTTGGCATTTCTATTTAACAAATGATAAAAAAGAACCCCTCCGTGAGACTTTCTTGAGGTGGGTTGACTGCATTCCGTTTTTAAGTTTTATCTTTGCAAAAATTAAAAAAATGAACAAACCAATTTCTGAATTTATAGAAAAATATTTTCTGCATTTCAATGCGGCAGCGTTGGTAGATGCATCTAAAGGATATGTGGCGCATCTTAAAGATGGTGGAAAAATGATGATTACTTTAGCAGGAGCAATGTCTACTGCTGAATTAGGAAAAATCCTTGCAGAAATGATCCGTCAGGGAAAAGTGGACTTCATCTCTTGTACAGGAGCAAACCTTGAAGAGGATCTTATGAACCTTGTGGCTCACTCTCACTACGAAAGAGTTCCTGATTATAGAGACCTTACCCCTCAGCAGGAATGGGACCTATTAGAAAGAGGACTAAACAGAGTTACAGATACTTGTATTCCTGAAGAAGAAGCATTCAGAAGATTGCAGAAGCATATCGTTGAAATCTGGAAAGATGCAGAAGCTAAAGGAGAAAGATATTTCCCTCACGAATTTATGTACAAAATGATTCTTTCAGGGGTGCTGGAGCAGTATTACGAAATTCCTAGAGAAAACTCATGGATGATTGCTGCTGCAGAAGCAAACTTGCCAATCGTAGTTCCGGGATGGGAAGATTCTACAATGGGTAATATTTTCGCTTCTTACTGTATCAAAGGAGAGCTTACTGCTACGACAATGAAGTCAGGTATTGAATATATGACTTACCTTGCAGATTGGTATACTAAGAACTCAGCAGGTAAAGGAGTTGGTTTCTTCCAAATCGGAGGAGGTATTGCAGGAGATTTTCCAATCTGTGTAGTACCAATGCTATATCAGGATATGGAAATGCATGACATTCCTTTCTGGTCTTATTTCTGCCAGATTTCTGACTCTACTACATCTTATGGTTCATACTCAGGAGCAGTTCCAAATGAGAAAATCACTTGGGGTAAACTGGATATCACAACACCGAAATTTATCGTTGAAAGTGATGCGACGATCTGTGCACCATTAATGTTCTCTTATATTTTAGAGAATTCTTAAGAATAAACGATCTCGAAAGAGAGTAAAAATATCAGCGCTTCAATTGATTTGGAGCGCTTTTTATTTGTGCTGTGATAAGTTTTTTACAGTATACAATTTTATCTTGATAAAATCCTTTGAGCCTTCCAATGTTTCGAAGATCTACAGCTCAATACAGACATAAATGCATTGAATATTTTACAACAATACGGTATAACGTCACTCTAAAGAATTGACCAATACAAAATACCTGTAGGCCATAATACCTTTCTCAACCTTCGTCAGACTATTAGGATCTTTATTACTCAGCTTCGGAAGAACTTTTTTATTGACCGCATTCAGCAGCCGGAAAAATGATTTTTTCATATCTTTATCTTTTAATGAAACATCATTGAGTAAATAAGAGTTCAAAAATGATGCAAAAATAATCACAGCTTCCTAAAAACTTTAAAAAACAATAATAATGGATGAAATTTTCAAAAAGCAGGTATATGAAGTCGCAAAGCTTATTCCTAAAGGAAGGGTTTCAACCTATGGAGCAATAGCAAAAGCTGTAGGATACCCTAATCATTCGCGCCATGTAGGAAAAGCGATGGGAGGTTGCCCAAAAGATGTTCCGGCGCACCGCGTGATTTCCAGTTCAGGAATTTTGTCCGTTCCGGAATTTCAGCCAAAGCTGGAAGCAGAGGGAATTGTGATTGAAAATTTTAGAATAAAAAATTTTAAAAAATTGTTTTGGGACCCATTGAATGAAATTTAGGGTCTAAGTTTTTACGATTCAGGTAAAGAATTATACAGTTCAGGTATATATTTTTTCAAATGGCCAGCCACCACAATACCTTTGGTTCATAATTAAAAACTAACATCATGAAACCAAACTCAATTCTTACCCTTGTATTTCTTTTTCTTGCCGTATTTTCAAAAGCACAGATGGATGATAAATTCTATCAGCCTCATAAGACAATGAAGCCTTTTGAAATGAAGATTTCAGATTCGGTTAAATTCCCCGTAGAAGATAATATCATTACTGCCTTCATCGCAAAGCCGAAACAAAAAGAAATTAAAAAGACTATTTTCTTTTTTCATGGCGCTGCGGGAAATGTAACTACCTACCAGTTTATGACAAAACCTTTAGTGGACGCAGGATATCAGGTTGTAATGATCGATTTCAGGGGATACGGAAGATCAACAGGAAGACCAACTCATAAAAATGTAGCAGAAGACGGGCAGAAATTTTTTGATGAGCTGATGAAGAGACCGGATATAAAAAATACGAAGGTTTATTTCTATGGAGCATCATTGGGGACTCAGATTGCAGCACACCTTGCTAAAGATAATGCTTCTAAAATTTCCGGATTAATTTTAGATTGCCCAATGGCTTCTTTTACTGATATTGCCGCACATTTTTCGCCACAGTATAGAGATATGATCTTGCAGACTTTAATTTCTCCCTATTCAGCTAAAGAAGATGTAAAAGCTTTAGGACAGCTTCCTGTACTCGTTATTCATGCTAAAGATGATCAAACCATTCCTTATGAACAAGGGAAACTTGTTTTCGATAATACATCATCGGCGGCTAAAATTTTCATTGAGTCTAAAGGAGATCATATTGAAGGGATAATAAACAATAAAGAGGAGATTTTGAAAGCAATTGAACATCTGTAATATAAAAGAATCCAGCCGCCGCTGGATTCTTTTTATCATTAATTAATCCCTCTGTGAATCTGAAAAATTATTTTCTGATTCTTTGGGAGGCCTTTAATTCCTCTTTAAGCCTTTCATTTTCTTCTCTTAATAAAGCAATATACCCTTGTAGGTTTTCAATAATAGATTCCGGAATATTACTGTAATTACTTTGAGTATTAATTGAACCAGCTGAAGTCCCTGAATTGTCATTAAATACAGGATGATCATTATTCACAACTAATTTAACTTCTTCATCTTCATAAATTTCCTCTACAGGCACATTTAAAAAACGGGCAAGTTTTTCCCATTCATCAGAGATGATTTTTACATCACCATTTTCCTTTCTGCTGTAGTTGGATACATCTGTTGCTATAAAATCAGCCACTTGCTGTTGCGTGTAGCCTTTTTGTTTTCTGAGAAGACGTAATTTTTCTTTTTGCATATCCGGCATTTTATACAAAAATGGAGAAAAAGTACAATGTATACAACTTAAAACAGTAAAAATGTGCATTAAAATAATAAAAACTAAAAAACAGAATCAAAAGGTTCATATTATCAATATTTTCAAATCATATTACTAATTATTTTTAGAAGTTTTTCATATTTACAGAAGTTTAAAAGCTCAAAAAAATGAAAATTTGGGAATTTAAATAATGGTTGTTGATTGATAATCAGTGTTATTCTTGATTTTATTTAAGATTAAACCCTTGATTCTTAAAAATATGATCTGTTACGAAACTTACACATTTGCTTTCCTCAATAGCTCCCTATATCCAACACAAAAAAAAGACTGTTTCATTTCGAAACAGTCTCTTGTATATTATTTTTCGAGTTGCTTATAGCTTCTCTGTACAAAATCTGTCAGGTCTTTTCCTTTCAGTAAGTTTTGCGAAAGTTTTGCAAGGTCTAATGCATATTTGATCAGACTTTCTTTTTCCTCAGTATTTTCAGTCTTTAAAATCTGATTAGAAAGTTCACTGTTGGAGTTCACAACAAGATTGTACATTTCCGGAAAACCGCCCATTCCGAACATACCGCCACCGCCGGTAGCCTGCATTTCTTTCATTCTTCTCATGAATTCCGGCTGGGTAATGGTAAACGGAGCATCAGTGCTGTCAAGATCTTCCAGTTGTACAGTAAACTTAGAATCCTGAATGGCTTCTTCCACATTCTTTTTTAAAGATTCCTTTTCAGTTTCATTCAATTTTGAAATGACAGGTTCATCTTTTTTGATAAGGTTGTTTATGTGGTCAGCATCAACTCTGGCAAAGGAAATCTTCTCTTTTGATGTTTCCAGTTTTTGAATCACGTGAGATACAACAGGAGAATCTAATAACAGGACCTCGTAACCTTTATCATTTGCTGCCTGAATATAGCTGTGCTGCTCATCTGCATTGGTTGCATAAAGAATTACCGTATTACCGTCTTTATCTGTGTGGGCAGGCTGGATTTTTTCAATCAGTTCATTCCACAGGAAGTATTTTCCGTCTGTTGTAGGGTATAATGTGAATTTATCTGCTTTTTCAGCAAACTTCTCTTCTGTAATAATTCCGTATTCAATTACGATTTTGATATCATTCCATTTTGTCTCATAATCTTCACGGTTTTCGTTGATTAGAGAAGCCATTTTGTCGGCTACTTTTTTAGTGATGTAAGAAGAAATCTTTTTTACAGCACCATCTGCCTGGAGATAAGAACGGGAAACATTCAATGGGATATCCGGAGAATCAATTACTCCTCTCAGAAGCATTAGGAAATCCGGAACGATTCCTTTTACTTCATCCGTTACGAATACCTGATTCTGATACAGCTGAATTTTATCCTTATCTATATTTAAGTTGTTGCTCAGTTTTGGGAAGAATAGAACTCCGGTAAGGTTGAAAGGATAATCAACATTCAGATGTATATTGAATAAAGGTTCCTCAAACTGCATAGGATACAGCTCGTGGTAGAACTTCATGTAATCCTCGTTCGTTAGTTCACTTGGAGCGATCGTCCATGCCGGCACCGGGTTGTTGATAATATTGTCTACTTCTTCAGTTTCAGCAACAGCATCTTCCGGAGCGTCTTCCGGTAATGGAAGGGTATGTGTTTTAGTTCCGAACTTGATCGGAACAGGCATGAATTTATTGTATTTTAATAATAACTCACGTATTTTGGCTTCTTCTAAAAATTCTACAGAATCTTCTGCAATATGAAGAATAATTTCTGTTCCCCTGTCAGTTTTGTCATTAGTTTCTTCAAGAGTAAATTCCGGACTTCCATCACAGATCCAACGTACAGCCGGTTCATCTTTATAAGACTTGGTAAGGATCTCTACTTTTTCAGCAACCATGAATGCAGAGTAGAATCCAAGACCGAAATGTCCGATAATTCCTGAGTCTTTTGCAGAATCTTTATATTTCTCCAAAAATTCTTCAGCTCCTGAAAATGCAACCTGATTGATGTATTTCTCAACCTCTTCACTTGTCATACCGATTCCCTGATCGATGATGCGTAGTGTTTTCTGGTCTTTATCAATTTTAACTTCAAGTTTCGGATTGCCATATTCTACTTTTGCTTCTCCAATGCTAGTAAGGTGTTTCAATTTCAAAGTAGCATCAGTAGCGTTAGAAATTAATTCTCTTAAGAATATTTCGTGGTCACTGTAAAGAAATTTTTTAATAAGCGGGAAAATGTTTTCCACAGATACATTAATATTTCCTTTCGTCATCATATTTAGATTTTTTAATTTTCAAATATTTCTCAAAAAAAATACCACTCAGAGGAATATGACAGAATGACATTGTTTCTATTTATAATGAAACAAATGCATCATGTGGATTTATCAAAGAAATATAGTACTTTTAATCCTTAAATTTTTTTAAAATGAAGTTGAAATGTACAGTTTTTATTCTGCTCATAATGACCTGTTGTGTGTATGGACAGAAAAAGCCTTTAGACCATTCTGTCTATGACAGCTGGCAGAATATAGGCACGAGAAAAATCTCAAATGACGGAAAATGGGTAGCCTATTCTGTAGATCCTCAGGAAGGAAATTCTAACCTTCTTTTGTATTCAGTTAAAAATAAAACGTCAAAGAAGTTTGCCAGAGGAACAAAAGTAGCTTTTACGGATGATTCGAGATTTGCTGTTTTTCAAATCCGTCCATTGTATAAGGATATAAAAGCAGTAAAAGATAAAAAGCTTAAAAAAAATAAATTAACAAAAGACAGCCTTGCAATAGTAGATTTTCTGAGTGGTCAGACGGAAAAAATTCCTAATGTAAAATCATTTAAAACTCCTGAGAAGACAGCTTCTTATATTGCTTATATTCTTGAAAATGTAAATGATAAATCTTCGGATGATGCTTCTGATAAAGATGATGGAGACGAGAATAAAGATGATGATAAAAATGTAAAGCCACTGCAGTTGGTAGTACGTAATCTTTTGAATGGTAGGAGTACTACATATGATAATGTAATCCGCTATGAATTCAGTAAAAACGGAAAGCAGCTTGCTTTTGTGACCAAAAAACCTGAAGAGAAAATCAGCAAGGATAAAAAGGGTGACAAAGATGCAGTAGATGAAAAACCTGCTGATAAAAAAGATAATGACAAATCAAAGCCAAAGAAATATGCATTTCAAACCATACAGGTAGTAGATCTGCAGAAAGGATCTGTAAATAAGATCTCGGAAATGGAAGGTGATTTTTCTCAGCTGTCTTTTGATGAAGATGGAAACCAATTGGCATTTGTAGGAACTTCTTCTGCACAGAATGATCTGGTGAAACTGTATCAGTTGTATTACTTTAATTTTAAAGGAAATAAAAAAGAAATTGTAACCAATGACCATGCACAGATGAAAAAGGGTTGGGTAGTTTCCGAAAACCGTTTACCCTTATTCAGCAAGAATGGAAAGCAGCTGTATTTTGGTGTTGCTCCAAAACCTATAGCGAAAGATACCGCAATGATTGCAAATGACCATGCTGTTGTAGATATCTGGAATTATAAAGAGGATTATCTCCAAACGGTACAGCTAAAGGAATTGAAAAATGATCTGAAAAAATCGTATGCTGCAGTAATGCAGACAGAAAAACCGGATTTCTTTAGAAATATTGACGCAGAGGATTTGGATACTTTACGATTGGTAAACCAGGGCAATGCTGCCTTTACCATAGGTATTACAAGTTTGAATAACCGTATTCCTTCACAATGGGAAGGGGCAACAAAGAAAACGTATTTCCTGATCGATAATAAAACAGGAGAAAGAACGGAAGTCATTAAAGATTTAGACGGATCAATTGCTGTATCTCCACTTGGGAATTTTGTTGTGATTTTTGACATTGAGAAAGGGCAATGGTCCAGTTATAATGTTAAAACAAAACAAACTCATCCTCTCAATATCGGATTGCCGGTTTCTTTCGTTGACGAAGAGTTTGATATGCCGGATTTTCCAAATGCTTATGGTATCGCATCGTGGACAGATAATGATGAGTCTGTGATTATCCGGGATCGTTTCGACCTTTGGGAGTTTTTCCTGAACGGGTCGAAAAAACCGAGAAATATTACCAATGGATTTGGACGTAAGAATAAAATAACATTTGATACCTACGACTTAGATAAAGATATTAAAAGTTTAAACCGAAAATCACCTATCTACTTGTCAGCATTTGATAATACATCCAAGGCGAACGGAATTTTTAAAACATCTATTCAGTCGAATTCTGACCCAGTGAAAATCCAAATGGAAAATGTCTGGGGATATAGAAGTCTTCAGAAAGCGAAAAATACGGAAGAATATATCTTAGTAAAAGAGTCCTATACTGATTCTCCAAACATTTTTGCTACATCTGATTTCTTGGAACAGCAAAAACTGAGCAATACAAACCAGCAACAAAGCCTTTATAATTGGGGTACTGATGAACTTGTGAACTGGACAACGCCAAAAGGAAATACCTCTACAGGTATTTTATACAAACCGGAAAACTTCGATCCGAACAAAAAGTATCCTATGATTGTCTATTTCTATGAAAAACTTTCGGATAACCTGAACCGATATGTAGAACCGGCTCCAACACCTTCAAGATTAAATATTTCTTATTTTGTGAGCAACGGATATTTGGTTTTTACCCCTGATATTTCTTATGTAGATGGTCTTCCCGGGGAATCTGCGATGGATTATATTAATTCCGGAGTTGAAAAGCTGAAGCAGAATGCATGGGTAGATGGATCTAAAATCGGAATTCAGGGACAGAGCTGGGGTGGTTATCAGGTAGCTTATCTTATTGCTCATACCAATATGTATGCAGCTGCCTGGAGTGGTGCTCCTGTTGTGAATATGACTTCCGCGTATGGAGGAATCCGATGGAGTTCAGGAATGAACAGACAATTTCAGTATGAAAAATCACAAAGCAGATTGGGGAAAACTTTATGGGAAGCCCCTGAGCTTTATATTAAGAACTCACCGCTTTTTGCCATTGACAAAGTAAAAACTCCGGTAGTGATTATGAGTAATGATAAAGATGGAGCAGTGCCATGGTATCAGGGGATAGAAATGTTTACAGCATTGCGCCGCCTCGGAAAACCTGTATGGCTTCTGAATTATAATGGCGATGATCACAATCTTATAAAGCGCCAGAATAGGAAAGATATCCAAATTCGTGAACAGCAGTTTTTTGATTATTATCTCAAAGGAGCTAAAGCTCCGGTCTGGATGACAAAAGGTATTCCAGCGATCCAAAAAGGAAAAGATTGGGGATTTGAGCTAACAGACGACAAACCTAATTAATTAAAAATCGGTGAAGCCCTGAGTTTCACCGATTTTTTTATTAATAATACCTGCACCTATTTTAATAAGTGGGAAATATTTTTCGAAAAAAAATACAACGGGAGATAAACTGACAGAATGACATTTTTTTTATGATGAGCCTATTGATCCCTTTTATTATATTTACCGCCAATTATAAATAACAGTATGGGAATCTTTGATTTTTTTAAAAAGAAAAACAATAAACAGGAGAATGTAAGCACTTCGGTTGATGTGGTGGAAATGCCAGAGGAAAGAGTAGTGGAGGAAGTAGTGGAAGAATTTGTAGATACAATACCAGAAGCTCCTTCACAACCAGTAGAAGAGTATAAGGTAAATGAAGAGTACGAGAAGATCAAGATTTATAATGATTATATCGTGTATTCTATTGCACTTCAGTTAAGAGGAGAATATACTCCTATTTCAGCTTTTGAAAAAGAAAATGGCGAAGTAGAAGGTTTTGCCTATATGGTAACAGAAGATGCTTATGCTCTTCCCCCTCAGGAGGCAGTCTCCAATATGGAAGAGAAGTTTGAAAATGAACTTCAGGCAGGTAAGATCAAATCTTATATGATCCTTTATCACTCTCAGTTTGATGATAACGGTAATCATAATCCGGCAGCCAAAGAAGAAGAGTTTAAGGCAATTTCAATTTCTTATCATTTCAAAGGTAGTGATAAAGCGAAAACAGGATTACCTTACATTTTTGAGAATAATAACGTTACTTATAAAGGTTTTGCTGAATTTTCTCATGAAGAAAATAATGAGATTATGAATACCCAGCTGATCGACGGTAAAGATTATTTCCCGAATATGGAAGGTATCAAAGCTCCGGAGACTACTAACGAAGCGGGAATTATCATAAGAAAATCGAATATTCATAATCTTGTGAATACATGGAGCGGGATTTTTGGTCATGAAAATTTTCAGACTAAAGATTACGGGCAATATCTGACGAATGTTTTAATGCAGTCCACCGTTTCTGATCCGTCTGATGAGGGTAAAAGCAAAACTGAATTTGAAGATGTAAGATTTAAAACCGTTTTTACAGAAGAACTTAGTACAATAATTCCGGAAGTAAAAACTGATTATACTTTAGATTTTGAAACAAGATCAATCCGGGAATGGGAAAATGCATTGAATTTGCAGGCAATCGTGGCTGGTCCGGCTAGAAATACTTTCGGAATTTGGTTCTTTGCAACCGATTATGCTGAAAATAGAAACAAATATCTGACACAGCCTCATTTGAATGTAAATATCAGTGGTATTGTTCTGATCCTTGATGTTCATCAGAGTTTTGATTTACCTGAAGGAACTTCTGTGAGTGAAGATTTTACCACTTATGCACCAAGTAATGATGTTCCGAACTATGCATGTTTTGATTTTATTGGTCAGCTTGTAGACTTCAAAGAAACAGAATTGTTGGATGATGGAAGCGTTAAAGGATATATCCTGAAGCTGAAGCTGATTACCAATGAAGAAAGAGAAGATTACTTCACTATTGACGCCTTTGTGAATAAGGAAAATATGAAATTTGAAACTCCTGTAAAAGGAATGAAGGTTGCCGGGGCATTACAGCTGCAAGGTAAAATTGTAGAATAATAAAAATATTGACTAGTCCTGAAAATCTGATACAGATTATAAGACAAAATGAGGCTGTTCTATAATGTTCAGCCTCATTTTTTTATAAATGTCTTGTTCTGTTGCCAAGAATTTGCTAATAAAAGAATTGGTGAATGTATGTCCGGAACAAAAAAGGCAATCCGAAGAC